>JAHEHQ010000056.1 GCA_024644505.1 Gammaproteobacteria bacterium | reverse complement strand
GAATTCGGACAGGTTGAAAAAGGCTGAATTCCTAGGCCCTCGGCCCTCGGCCCTCGGCCCTCATATAAAAGGGAAGTCAGGGTAACCAGTCCCTGGCGCTACTACCCGCAGCGAGGTAAACATGGCAAAGAAGATCGAGGCTTACATCAAGCTTCAGGTAAAGGCCGGTGAGGCCAACCCGAGTCCCCCGGTGGGACCGGCCCTGGGACAGCATGGTGTCAACATCATGGAGTTCTGCAAGGCATTCAATGCAGCGACGCAGAACGTGGAAAAGGGATTGCCGATACCGGTGGTCATCACCGTCTATTCCGATCGCAGCTTCACCTTCATCACCAAGACACCGCCGGCGGCTGTGCTGCTGAAGAAGGCGGCTGGTATAGCCAAGGGATCCGGCGTTCCGAACATCGATAAGGTGGGAACCGTCACCCGTGAGCAACTGGAAGAGATCGCCCGCACCAAGGACCCGGATCTGACCGCGGCGGATATGGATGCGGCGGTGCGAACCATTGCCGGAAGTGCCCGTTCCATGGGCCTGAACGTGGAGGGTCTCTGAATCATGGCCAAGTTGACCAAACGAATCCGGGCCATCCGGGAAAAGATCGAGGCCGGCAGGCTGTATCCTGTCGAGGAGGCCTTCGAGCTGCTCAAGGAGGTATCGTCGGTAAAGTTCAAAGAGTCCGTCGAGGTGTGCATCAACCTGGGTGTCGACCCCCGCAAATCCGATCAGGTCGTGCGTGGATCCACCGTGCTGCCCAAAGGTACCGGTAAAACGGTGCGGGTGGCGGTGTTTGCCCAGGCTGCAAACGCCGACGCCGCGAGAGAGGCCGGTGCCGATATCGTCGGTTTCGAGGATCTTGCGGAAGAGATCAAGGGCGGCAAGATGGATTTCGACGTGGTCATCGCCACGCCCGACGCCATGCGGGTCGTGGGCAAGCTGGGCCAGATACTGGGCCCCCGCGGACTGATGCCGAATCCGAAGGTCGGAACCGTTACACCCAACGTGGTGGAGGCGGTGAACAACGCCAAGGCGGGTCAGGTCCGTTACCGTACCGACAAGGGCGGCATCATCCACTGCACCATCGGCAAGGTGGATTTTCCGCCAGCCGACCTGAAGCAGAACCTGGAAGCACTCCTGAGAGACCTGGTGAAAATGAAACCCAGCAGCGCCAAGGGCGTCTACCTGGAAAAAATCACCGTATCCTCGACCATGGGGCCCGGTTTGACCGTGGAGCAGGGTTCGCTGACCAGTTGATTTTTGTCGGGGGCGTAACCCAGGGTGCATGACACCGAAAACGCCTCCGTATCGAAGACTTTGTGGGGCACCGGCCTGAGGCCGGGTGCCGTCAAAGACCGCAGGTGCCGGACCGCAACAGCCGTATCAACGGCTAATTCGGGTCGGCTTAATCGTCCGCCTGCGCAGACGGTGTTCCCGAATCAGTTTTTTGCTGATGACGGCGCACGTTGTGAAGCATGGGCATCCTTTTGGGGTGTCTTTTACCGTAAAGCGGAACGGCGTTTGTCGTTCCACCGTTGTCAGGAGGTGACGAGTGCCAATCAGTTTTGAGCAAAAGCAAGCCATCGTCGCCGAAGTCGCTGAAGTGGCAAGCAGTGCCATGTCCGCGATTGCTGCCGAGTACCAGGGAATGACCGTTGAGGAGATGACCGAACTGAGGGCGAAGGCCCGCGAGTCGGGCGTTTACCTGCGAGTGGTCAAAAACACCCTGGCAAGGCGTGCGGTCGAGGGCACGGATTTCGCCTGTATGCAGGAGGGGTTGACCGGGCAGCTGGTCATCGCCTTCTCCCAGGAGGATCCCGGCTCTGCCGCCCGCGTCATCAAGGATTTTGCCAAGGACCACAAAAATCTGGCCGTAAGGTTGGTCTCTATTGGCGGCAAGTTGCTGGAGCCGTCGGAGATCGAAACCCTGGCCAAGATGCCGACCTATGACCAGGCTATCAGTATGCTGATGGCAGTCATGAAGGCTCCCGTGGAAAAGCTCGCCCGTACACTCAACGAAGTGCCCGGCAAGCTGGTCCGCACCGTGGCGGCAGTCCGCGATGCCAAAGAGGCAGCGTAATCGGCGTTATTACCTATCACCAAATTCGTTACAAACGTAAACAGTATTCAGGAGTCTATCAATGGCCGTTTCTAAAGAAGAGATCCTCGACGCTATTGCCGGCATGACCGTCATGGAAGTGGTCGAGCTGATCAGCGACATGGAGGAGAAGTTTGGAGTCACCGCAGCCGCTGCCGTTGCAGCAGCCCCCGCCGCCGGCGGCGGCGAGGCAGCCGTGGTTGAAGAGCAGACCGAATTCGACGTTATTCTGACCGGCTTCGGCGAGAAGAAGGTCGGCGTCATCAAGGCGGTGCGTGCGATGACCGGTCTTGGTCTGAAGGAAGCCAAGGACGCGGTGGAAGGTGTACCCACCCCGCTGAAAGAGGGCGTTTCCAAAGATGAGGCCGAACAGGCCAAGAAGCAGCTGGAAGAGGCCGGCGGTACCGTAGAGATCAAATAATTCTTGATCCGAGCGTTCTGCAAGCCGAATGTGGGATGGGCTGGTGTCGTTTTCGACACCGGCCTTTTCCCGCTTCTGAAGGTTTCCAAAATGGATTCGAGAAAGTCCGTTTTGGAAACACGTTAATGTCGGGATCCGGTGGGATCTCATTGAGCCTTTGAAACCGAGGGACGGCAACATGGCCTATTCTTTCACCGAGAAAAAGCGTATTCGAAAGGACTTTGGCAAGCGCCCGAGCATCCTGGATGTGCCTTTTCTGCTGGCGACCCAGATCGATTCCTATCGCGCGTTCCTGCAGGCGGGCAAGCCTGCAGATGAACGGGATGATGTCGGCCTCCATACCGCGTTCAAATCGGTGTTTCCCATCGTAAGCTACTCCGGCAATGCAATGCTCGAGTATGTCAGCTACCGGCTGGGTGAGCCCGCTTTCGACGTGCGGGAATGCCAGCTTCGCGGAACCACCTATGCCGCACCCCTGCGGGTACTGGTTCGTCTGGTCATCTACGATAAGGATGCACCTGCCGGTTCCAAGGTGGTCAAGGATATCCGGGAGCAGGAGGTCTACATGGGCGAATTGCCGCTCATGACCGAAACCGGCACCTTCGTCATCAACGGCACAGAGCGGGTCATCGTCTCCCAGCTCCATCGTTCGCCGGGCGTGTTTTTCGATCACGACAAGGGCAAGACCCACTCCTCCGGAAAGCTGCTGTTCTCGGCGCGCGTAATACCCTATCGAGGATCCTGGCTGGATTTTGAATTCGATCCCAAGGATAACGTCTTCGTGCGAATCGACCGCCGCCGCAAGCTTCCGGCGACCGTGCTGTTGCGTGCGCTGGGTTACGATACCGAACAGATACTGGGGATGTTTTTCGAGACCGACACCATTGCACTGACCAAGACCAAGGCCAAACTGACCCTGGTGCCGGAGCGTCTAAGAGGCGAAACCGCCATTTTCGATATCAAGGTCGCCAGAACGGTGATCGTGGAAGCGGGCCGACGTATCACCCAGCGCCATATCCGGGAGTTGGAGAAGGCGGGCGTCAAGTCCCTGGATGTGCCGTTCGAGTTTCTTCACGGCAAGACCCTGGCCCACAACATCGTGGATACCAAGACGGGTGAAGTGCTGGCCAATGCCAATGACGAGATCACCGAGGAACTGCTCGCGAATCTGCTGGACAACGGTGTCAAGAAGGTCGATACGCTTTTCACCAACGACCTCGATCACGGCCCGTTCGTTTCCTCGACCCTGCGGATCGACACGACGACCAACGAGCTCGAGGCCCAGGTCGAGATCTACCGGATGATGCGCCCGGGGGAGCCCCCGACCAAAGAGGCAGCCCAGAACCTGTTCAACAGCCTGTTCTTCAGTGCCGATCGTTACGATCTGTCGGCGGTGGGGCGCATGAAGTTCAACAAGCGTCTGAACCGGGAAGAGGTGACGGGCGAGGGCGTGCTTTCCAAGGAGGACATTGTCGACGTGCTCAAAGAGCTCATCGGCATACGCAACGGGCTGGGAACGGTGGACGACATCGATCATCTCGGCAACCGCCGCATCCGCTGTGTGGGTGAGATGGCAGAAAACCAGTTCCGGGTTGGCCTGGTGCGGGTGGAAAGGGCAGTCAAGGAGCGCCTGACCCTGGCCGAGTCCGAGGGACTCATGCCCCAGGAGATGATCAACGCGAAGCCGGTATCCGCTGCCATCAAGGAGTTTTTCGGTTCGAGCCAGCTTTCCCAGTTCATGGATCAGAACAACCCCCTGTCCGAAGTGACCCACAAGCGGCGCGTGTCCGCCCTGGGCCCCGGCGGTCTGGCGAGGGAGAGGGCGGGATTCGAGGTGCGCGACGTCCACCCGACCCATTACGGCAGGGTGTGCCCCATCGAGACCCCGGAAGGGCCGAATATCGGCCTCATCAACTCCCTGGCCGTTTATGCCAGGACCAACGATTACGGTTTTCTGGAAACCCCGTACCGCAAGGTGACGGACGGGCGGGTTACCAAGGAGATCCATTATCTCTCCGCCATCGAGGAGGGACGCTATGTCATCGCCCAGGCCAACACGGCCCTGGATGACAAAGGTGTGCTCATTGACGACCTCATCTCCTGCCGCCACCAGAACGAGTTCACCCTCTCTTCGCCTGATAAGATCGAGTACATGGACGTGTCGCCGAAGCAGATCGTTTCCGTGGCGGCATCCCTGATCCCGTTCCTGGAGCACGACGATGCCAACCGGGCGCTGATGGGTTCCAACATGCAGCGCCAGGCGGTACCGACCCTGCGCGCCGAGAAACCGCTGGTGGGAACCGGCATGGAACGCGCCGTCGCCGTGGATTCCGGTGTCACCGTGGTGGCGCTGCGCGGGGGCGAGGTCGAGTCAGTGGACTCCGGGCGCATCGTGGTCCGGGTCAATGACGACGAAACCGAGGCCGGCGAGGCCGGCGTGGACATCTACAACCTGACCAAGTACACCCGCTCCAACCAAAACACCTGCATCAACCAGCGTCCCCTGGTAAAGCCGGGCGAACTGGTGGCCCGCGGCGATGTCATGGCGGACGGCCCCTCCACCGACATGGGGGAACTGGCCCTGGGTCAGAACATGCGTGTCGCCTTCATGCCCTGGAACGGCTACAACTTCGAGGACTCCATCCTGGTGTCCGAGCGGGTGGTGAAGGAAGACCGGTTCACTACCATCCATATAGAAGAGCTTACCTGCATGGCGCGGGACACCAAGCTGGGCCCGGAAGAGATCACCGGCGATATACCCAACGTGGGTGAGGCCGCCCTGGCCAAGCTGGACGAGTCCGGTATCGTCTACGTGGGCGCTGAGGTGAAGGAGGGCGACATCCTGGTGGGCAAGGTGACCCCCAAGGGGGAAACCCAGCTGACGCCTGAGGAAAAGCTGCTGCGCGCCATCTTCGGTGAGAAGGCCGCCGACGTGAAGGATACCTCCCTGCGCATCTCCTCGGGGATGTCGGGCACGGTGATTGACGTACAGGTTTTCACCCGCGACGGTGTGGAGAAGGACGCCCGCGCCATCGAGATCGAGAACGCCGAACTGCAGCGGGTCAAAAAAGACCTGGACGATCAGCTGCGCATCATGGAGGAGGATACCTTCCAGCGTGTGGAGAAACTGCTGACCGGCAAGCTGGCCGACGGCGGTCCCGCCGGCCTCAAGTCAGGCGTCAAGATAACCAAGACCTATCTGAGCGGACTGGAGCGGGACAAGTGGCTTGAGATCCGGCTGCGCAACGAGGAAGTGGCCGCCCAGTTGGAGGCCATTGCCGAGCAGATCAAGCAGCAGCGCGAGAGCTTCCGCGAGAAATTCGAGGTGAAGAGGCGCAAGCTCACCACGGGGGACGATCTCGCGCCCGGTGTACTGAAAATGGTGAAGGTGTACGTGGCGGTCAAGCGGCGTATCCAGCCGGGCGACAAGATGGCCGGGCGCCACGGAAACAAGGGTGTCATCTCCATCATACAACCGGTGGAAGACATGCCTTTCGATGCCAACGGCGACCCCGTCGACATCGTGCTCAATCCCCTGGGTGTGCCTTCCCGCATGAATGTGGGACAGGTTCTGGAGACCCATCTGGGCTGGGCGGCGAAGGGCATCGGCCGGAGGATAGGCGAGATGCTGGAGGCCCATACCAAGATCCAGGAGCTGCGCAAATACCTGGATCAGGTCTACAACACCAGCGGCAGGCGCGAGGACATCAAGTCCTTCACCGACGAAGAGGTGGTGGAACTGGCGCGCAACCTGACAGCCGGCGTGCCAATGGCAACGCCGGTGTTCGATGGTGCCTCCGAAGAAGAGATCAAGGCCATGCTTGAGCTGGCGAAACTGCCCGAATCCGGTCAGACCACCATCTATGACGGGCGTACCGGAGACGCGTTCGACCGTCCGGTTACCGTCGGCTACATGTACATGCTGAAACTCAATCACCTGGTGGACGACAAGATGCACGCCCGCTCCACCGGACCGTACAGCCTGGTCACGCAGCAGCCGCTGGGCGGCAAGGCGCAGTTCGGCGGTCAGCGCTTCGGTGAGATGGAGGTGTGGGCCCTGGAGGCCTATGGCGCCTCCTACACGCTGCAGGAGATGCTCACGGTGAAGTCCGACGACGTCACCGGGCGCACCCGCATGTACAAAAACATCGTGGACGGGGATCATCGCATGGAGGCCGGCATGCCGGAATCCTTCAACGTGCTGGTCAAAGAAATACGTTCGCTCGGCATCAATATTGAATTGGACCGGGAGTAGGGTCTCAGCACCCCACAGCAGGAGACACGATCTTGAAAGATCTACTTAAGATTCTGAAGCAGCAGGGACAGACCGAGGATTTCGATTCCATCCGAATCGGTTTGTCCTCCCCCGACATGATTCGTTCCTGGTCGTATGGCGAGGTGAAGAAGCCTGAGACCATCAACTACCGGACCTTCAAACCGGAGCGTGACGGCCTCTTCTGCGCCAAGATATTCGGCCCGACCAGCGATTACGAGTGCCTCTGCGGCAAGTACAAGCGGCTGAAGCATCGCGGCGTGGTCTGTGAGAAGTGCGGCGTGGAAGTAACGCTCGCCAAGGTGCGCCGGGAGCGCATGGGCCACATCGAGCTGGCCAGCCCGGTGGCGCACATCTGGTTTTTGAAATCCCTGCCGTCGCGCATCGGCCTGCTCCTGGACATGACCCTGCGGGACATCGAACGGGTGCTCTATTTCGAGTCCTTTGTGGTGGTCGACCCCGGCATGATCCAGGAACTGGAACGCGGCCAGCTGCTCACCGACGAGCAGTATCTGGATGCCATCGAGAACCATGGCGATGAGTTCGATGCCCGCATGGGCGCGGAGGCCGTATACGAACTGCTGAAGACCATCGATCTGTCGCGGGAAATCACGAATCTCCGCGAAGAAATCCTCAACACCAACTCCGAGACCAAGCTCAAGAAGCTCACCAAGCGGCTGAAGCTGGTCGAGTCCCTGGATGAGTCCGGCAACCGTCCGGAGTGGATGGTGATGAAGGTGTTGCCGGTGCTGCCGCCGGAGCTGCGTCCCCTGGTGCCGCTGGACGGCGGCCGTTTTGCCACCTCGGATCTCAACGACCTGTACCGTCGCGTGATCAACCGGAACAACCGCCTGAAGCGGCTGCTGGATCTGAACGCGCCCGACATCATCGTGCGCAACGAAAAGCGTATGCTCCAGGAGTCGGTGGATGCGCTGCTGGACAACGGACGGCGGGGCCGTGCCATCACCGGCACCAACAAGCGGCCGCTGAAGTCGCTGGCGGACATGATCAAGGGTAAGCAGGGGCGTTTCAGGCAAAACCTGCTCGGCAAACGCGTCGACTACTCGGGTCGCTCCGTCATCGTGGTGGGCCCGACCCTGAAACTGCACCAGTGCGGCCTGCCCAAGAAGATGGCCCTGGAGCTTTTCAAGCCTTTCATTTTCTCCAAGCTTCAGCTGCGCGGACTGGCGACCACCATCAAGGCGGCCAAGAAGCTGGTGGAGCGGGGAACCGGCGAGGTCTGGGATATCCTCGAAGAGGTGATCCGGGAACACCCGGTCATGCTCAACCGGGCGCCGACCCTGCATCGACTGGGTATCCAGGCCTTCGAGCCGGTGCTGGTCGAGGGCAAGGCCATCCAGTTGCACCCACTGGTCTGCACCGCCTTCAACGCGGACTTCGACGGCGACCAGATGGCGGTGCACGTGCCGCTGTCCATCGAGGCACAGCTGGAAGCACGCAGCCTCATGATGTCCACCAATAATATCCTGTCACCGGCCAACGGCGAGCCCATCATCGTACCTTCCCAGGACGTGGTGCTGGGTCTCTACTACATGACCCGGGAGCGGATCAACGCCAGGGGCGAGGGGATGGTGTTCGCCAATGTGGCGGAAGTCCATCGCGCCTACGAATCCCGCAGTGTGGAGCTCCAGGCGAGAATCAAGGTCAGGCTGCGCGAAGAGGCCGTAGTCGAGGGTCAAGAGACGCCCTCCAACAGCCTGGTGGAAACCACGGTCGGCCGCGCGCTGCTCTCGGAGATTCTGCCGAAGGGGCTGCCATTCAGCCTGATCAACAAGGCCATGGACAAGCGCTCCATCTCCAACATGGTCAATGCCTGCTACCGGCGTGTCGGTCTCAAGGAGTCGGTGATCTTCGCAGACCAGGTCATGTATCTGGGTTTTCGTCTTGCCACCAAGGCCGGTATCTCCATCGGCATGAACGACATGACCATCCCGGAGGAGAAGGAGGGGATCCTGGCTGCAGCGGAACATGAGGTCAAGGAGATCGAGCACCAGTATGCCTCGGGCCTCGTGACCAACGGTGAACGCTACAACAAGGTGGTGGACATCTGGTCTCACACCAACGACCAGGTGGCCAAGGCCATGATGGCGAAGCTGGGCAAGGAGCCGGTGGTCAACGCCGAAGGCAAGAGGGTCGAACAGGATTCGTTCAACTCCATTTTCATGATGGCCGACTCCGGTGCCAGGGGCTCCGCTGCCCAGATCCGCCAGCTGGCGGGCATGCGCGGCCTGATGGCCAAGCCCGACGGGTCCATCATCGAGACGCCCATCACGGCCAACTTCAGGGAAGGCCTGGATGTACTCCAGTACTTCATCTCCACCCACGGTGCCCGCAAAGGCCTTGCCGACACGGCGCTGAAGACCGCCAACTCCGGGTATCTGACCCGGCGCCTGGTGGACGTGGCCCAGGATATGGTGGTGCTGGAAGATGATTGCGGCACCGAAAACGGCCTGATGATGCAGCCCATCATCGAGGGCGGCGACGTGGTGGAACCCCTGCGTGAGCGCATCCTCGGGCGTGTGACCGTCGAGGATCTTTTTCGTCCGGGTACGGATGAACTGGTCTGTGAGACGGGCACCCTGCTCAACGAGGATAGGGTTGACATGCTGGAAGAGGCTGGCATAGATCATGTCAAGGTGCGCTCGGCGATCACCTGCGAGGCCCGTGTCGGCGTCTGTGCCATGTGCTACGGCCGTGACCTGGCCCGGGGACACAAGGTGAACATGGGTGAGGCCGTGGGCGTCATCGCGGCGCAATCCATCGGCGAGCCCGGTACCCAGCTGACCATGCGTACCTTCCACATCGGTGGTGCCGCCTCCCGCGCGGCGGCGGTAAACAGCATCGAGGTGAAGAGCAGCGGCCGGATCCGGCTCTACAACATCAAGACCGTGGAGCATCACAGCGGCAACCTGGTGGCGGTTTCGCGCTCGGGTGAACTTACGGTCCTCGATGATGTGGGCCGCGAGAGAGAGCGCTACAAGGTGCCCTACGGTGCCAGCATCATGGTCTCCGACGGTGACGAGGTCACCGGCGGGCAGATGGTGGCGAACTGGGATCCCCACACCCATCCGGTTATCACCGAGGTGGCGGGTACCCTCGAATTCATCGAGTTCGTGGACGGCGTCAGTGTCCAGAGCAAGGTGGACGAAGTCACCGGTCTGGCCTCCCTGGAGGTCATGGACCCGAAACAGCGGCCATCCGCCGGCAAAGACATGCGACCCATGGTCAAGCTGGTCGACGAGAAGGGCAAGGACCTGAATATCGCGGGAACCGACATCCCCGCCCACTACTACCTGCCGGCGGGAGCCATCGTCGGCGTGGCCCACGGCGCGGATGTGAAGGTGGGCGACACCCTCGCGCGTATTCCCCAGGAGTCTTCCAAGACCCGTGACATCACTGGCGGTCTGCCCCGCGTCGCCGATCTGTTCGAGGCGAGGAAGCCCAAGGACGCAGCGATTCTGGCCGAGGCCACGGGCACCGTGGGCTTCGGCAAGGACACCAAGGGCAAGCAGCGCCTGGTCATCACCGACTCGGAGGGTGAGGAGCACGAGGAGCTGATCCCCAAGTGGCGCCACGTCAACGTCTTCGAGGGCGAGCAGGTGGAGCGGGGTGAGATCATTTCCGACGGTGAACTGATCCCCCACGATATCCTGCGCCTGAAGGGCGTCATCGAGCTGGCCGACTATCTGGTCAAGGAGATCCAGGATGTCTACCGCCTGCAGGGCGTGAAGATCAACGACAAGCACATCGAGGTGATCATTCGCCAGATGCTGCGGAAGGTCGAGGTCACGGCGCCCGGGGACACCCGGTTCCTGCGGGGGGAACAGGTGGAACGCTCCCGGATCATGGAGATCAACGAACAGATGGCGGCCGAGGACAAGCATCCCGCGCTCTGGGAACCGGTGCTGCTGGGCATCACCAAGGCCTCGCTGGCCACCGAGTCCTTCATTTCCGCCGCCTCCTTCCAGGAGACCACCCGCGTACTCACGGAAGCGGCGGTGCGCGGCTCCAACGACACCCTGGTGGGTCTGAAGGAAAACGTCATCGTCGGCCGGCTGATCCCGGCGGGAACGGGCCTGTCCCACCACAACGAGCGCAAGAGCCGTCGGCAGGAAGAACTGCAGACCGACGAGGAAGGCAAGGTGGAAATGGGTGCCGACGAGGTCGCAGAGGCGATCAAGCAGGCGCTCAATACCGCGGACAATTGATTACATCCCCCCTCTCTCTGGGAGACGAC
>JAHEHQ010000348.1 GCA_024644505.1 Gammaproteobacteria bacterium | reverse complement strand
CGGGAACTGCTGCTGGACCTCAACAACATGGGCCTGCCCGCGGGTACCGAGTACCTGGACTTGATCAGCCCCCAGTACATCGCCGATCTGATCAGCTGGGGGGCCATCGGTGCACGCACCACCGAAAGCCAGGGACACCGGGAACTGGCATCAGGCCTTTCCTGCCCCGTGGGATTCAAAAACGGTACCAACGGCACCCTGAAAATAGCCCTGGACGCGATCCGTTCCGCCTCCCAGCCCCACCATTTTCTGTCGGTAACCAAGGACGGCTTTTCCGCCATCTTCGCCACCAGCGGCAATGAGGACTGCCACGTGATCCTGCGCGGAGGCCTGCGCCCCAATTACGACACCGAAAGCATCAATATCGCCTCCGAGGAGATGGAGATTGCCGGCTTCCGCCCCAGGATGATGATCGATTTCAGCCATGCCAACAGCCGCAAACGCCATCAGAAGCAGATAGACATCGGCCGCGATGTGGCGGGCCAGATCAGCCGGGGCGACCGCCGGATACTGGGCACCATGATCGAAAGCTTCCTTGAAGCCGGCCGCCAGGAGTGGCGAGCGGACGGGGAACTGGTTTACGGGCAGAGCATCACCGACGCCTGCATCAGCTGGACGGACACCGAACCGCTGCTGCGCCTGCTGGCGGAGGCGGTGCGCAGGCGGCGGGAGAGCCGCGGCAGCAAACTTTTTCTATAACCGTGAACCGAACGCGGTATCAATCCGGGGCAAACGGAAAAGCCGCGCCTAAACCTCGTCAAAACCGGCCAGGCGATACCAGCGCCTGGCCTCTTCGGGGTCCTTCTCGACCCCGTCCCCACGTTCGTACATCATCGCCAGGGTGGTCTGGGACCCCGCCATGCCCTGTTCCGCGGACTTCTTGAACCATTCGGCCGCCTTGCTGCTGTTTTGGGCGACACACTCTCCTTCCTTGTACATGAACCCCAGTCCATGCTGCGCCAACGCCATCCCGCTTTCCGCCGCCGCCTTCATGTATTTGAAAGCGAGCAACTCGTTGACCGTCATGCCCAGGCCGTTTTGTGCCATGATCGCCACGCGATACTGCGCTTCGGGGTCACCCTGATCCGCCAGGGGAGACAGTGACTGTACCGCCACGGCGAAGTTCTTGCCCTCAAATGCCGCAATGCCGCTGGTCAACTGCATGTTCAGCTGTTCGTTTTCGCTCATCTGCCCTCTCTCCATCGGCACTCCGATTCCGGGTACCGGATTAATCATTGAATTACATACGGTTACACTGTATACGAGTTCTAACCGCCCGTAGCAGCTATAATTGTTCACAACTTTAGTTGGTTAATTTCTAAAGTGGTTCGTATATGATGTCGATTCCATTGAACAATCAAACTATAACCAGGCCGACCCCAGATATATGATTAACGCCGGCAACCGGCTGTTCTTACTGCTGCTCTTTCCCCTTACCCTGCTGATGGCATTTGGTACAGCTGCTGTCGCCGGTCAATCCGACCTGTCCGGCCAGAGAGCGGACTTTCTCGCCGCCGAAAAGGCGCTGCGACAACAAGACCGTAAAACCTACCTGCGCCTGAAAAGCCGGCTCCCGGATTATCCTCTTTACCCCTATCTGGTGTACCGGGAACTGACCGGTAACCCGGGCAAACTTACCGGGGAGCGTGTCGAGCAGTTCCTGGATAACCACGGAGACACACCGCTGGCACGCAGGGTGCGCAATGTCTGGCTGGATCAGCTGTCCAGGCAAGGTCGATGGGACGACTACCGGACATTTTACCGGCCTGTGGCAAATACCAGAAGACATTGTTTCTATCTGCAGGCACAACTCCATACGGGACATGTGGAGGAGGCAATGGACCAGGTCGAGGGGATTTGGCTGTATGGCCACTCCCAGCCCCGGTCCTGCGACCCGGTATTCAAGGCCTGGCGTGAGGCCGGCAAACTGACTCCCCCCCTGGTCTGGCAGCGCATCGGGTTGGCCATGGCGGCGCGAGAGACGGGGCTGGCCCGTTACCTGGGCAGATTCCTGAGGGCCGGGGACAAAAAGGTTCTGGCACTTTGGCTGGAGATCGACAACCGCCCCCATCGGATTACCGATGCCGACAGGTTTTCGGACCCGCACCCCTACCGGGAACAGATCCTGGTCCATGGCGTGCAAAGACTGGCCCGCAAGCAACCGGAGAAAGCCGATACCGCCTGGAACACCGTCAGCCGCCGTTACCATTTTGACAAGGATCAGCGGTATCAGGCCGACCGGGCAATTGCGCTCGGCTATCTGCGTGCTCCCGGATCGGATCTCCTGGAACTTCTCGACCGGATCGAGCCGCGAGAATCTGACAAATACCTGATCGAGACCCGTATCCGGGCCGCGCTTTCCAGGCAGGACTGGAAAATGGCGGAGAAATGGATAAGTGCTCTGCCCCGGGAACTCGCGGATTCGGAACGCTGGCGCTATTGGCGGGCCAGGGCATTGGAAGGGTCGGGAGATCAGGAGAAAGCCCAGGGCATTCTGGAAGAACTGGCCGGGGAACGAAGCTATTACGGTTTCCTCGCGGCAGACCAGACCGGCAGACCCTACCACCTGTTACACCAGCCCCTTGAGGTCAGCCTGTACCGGGTCGGACACCTGTCCATCAAGCCCGGCGTGCGCAGGGCGAGGGAACTCTTCCTGCTGAATCGGTTCCTGGACGCACGCCGGGAATGGCGCATGGCAACTGCGGACCTCGACAATCAGGATCTCCAGGCTGCGGCGAAGATCGCTCAGAGCTGGGGCTGGTACGACCAGGCCATATTCACATTGGCACGAACGGGCTATTGGGATGATCTCGAACTGCGCTTCCCGATAGAACACGATCAGTACGTGGATCGGGCCGTAGACAAGCGTCAGCTGGACAAGTCATGGATATTTGCGGTGGTTAGGCAGGAGAGCGCCTTCGCATCGGATGCGAGATCCTCCGCGGGGGCCCTGGGACTGATGCAGCTCATGCCGGGCACGGCAAAGTCCGTCGCCAAGAGATTAAAGCTCCCCACCCCGGGAAAACGTAAGCTGCTGCGGCCCTCAACCAACATCGAACTGGGTACCGCCTATCTGCGCCAGGTCCTGGACCGCCTGGATGACAACGCCGTACTGGCCACCGCCGCATACAACGCGGGGCCCCACCGGGTACTGAAGTGGCTGCCCGAAGAGACAACGCCGGCGGACATCTGGGTGGAAACCATCCCGTTCAGCGAGACCCGGCGTTACACCCAGCGGGTGCTCTCCTACGCCGTCATATACGACGAACGGCTGGGAAGGGAACCCAGGCGCCTCGAAAACAGCATGCCCCCCGTTCAGCCCCTTGAGACAGTGGCGACACGAACATCCGGGGCCAGGAAGTCAAGCGCCGCTCTGTAGCCAGGGGTTGTTCCGAAACAGCGATTCACCCCGCACGGACGATCTAGTACTCCTTCAACGTGATATTTACGGATGCAGC
>JAHEHQ010000347.1 GCA_024644505.1 Gammaproteobacteria bacterium | reverse complement strand
ACCTCCGCCATGAACCAACCCAGGGGCAGCGACAGCAGACCGGCCATGAGACCCATCACGCCGGTCTGGAGCAGAACCAGCCCGAGCAGTTGCCCGGGCAGCAGTCCGGTGGCCCTGAGAATGGCATGTTCCCGCCGCCACTCCAGCATCAGGGCCATGAGCGCGCTGAGAATACCGACGAAGGCAACGCCGATAACCAGCAGCCGCAACACATTGGTGATCGTGAAGGTGCGGTCGAAGACCTCCATCGAACGGGCGAAGATCTCCCGATTGGCCGTCACCCTGATGCGGTCGTCGAGGCTCCCCACCGACTGCCTCACCCGGGTCATGACCGCATCGATACCGGCATCCTCTTCGAGATAGATGCCGATGGTGGAGACGGCGTCATCCTCCCAGAGGGCCTGGTAGACGCGGGAGGTCACAACCAGCATGCCCCGGTCCGATCCGTAGTCGAAAAAGATACCCCCGACGGTAAACTGCCTGACACCCCGCGCCGTGAGCAGCGACACCCGATCCCCCGTCTCCAGGCTCCGGTGGTAGGCAAAAGGCTCCGAGGCAATGATTACCTCCCCGGCGTCGAAGCGCTGCCATACCTCGGGCAATGTGGGACCCTTGAAACGAAAACCCTCATAGCTTGCCGAAGCCATCTCGATGGACAGGAGATTTACCGGGCCGCCCCCGGTATCCACCTGAACGCCCCTCCCGAGGCTGAGTTCCCGGATGCCGGGAAGCTGGAGCAGCCGCTGGGGCAGGCCCTCGGGCAAAGGCGTGGAAGCCCTGCTAGACACGCGCTGGGGGATCGAAACATAGATGTCCCCCCGCAGCGTCTGCGCCAGCCAGTCTTCCACCGTGGCGCGAAAACTGGAGACCATGATGCCCATGCCCACCGTGGCCGCCACCGCCAGGGTGAGGGCCGCGACGGCCAAACCGGTGCGGCTCAGCGAGGCGTCTATGCCCCGCCCCGCCAGTCTGCCCACACTGCCGGACAGCCGTTTGAGCAGGGGCAGCAGCAGACGCGACAACAGGACCACCACGAGAGGCACTACCAGGGCGTACCCCAGGATAATGAGAAACAGGCCGGAAAAACCCAGTTCCAGGTCCTCACCGGGCAGCCGCACCACCAGCAGCCCCAGGATCATGGACACCAATCCGGCGGAGGTCAGCCAGGGCAGCGTCCGGTGCGCGTGTAACTCTATATGGGACCGGCGCGTCACTGCCAGCGGGCTCGAACGTGCGGCCTCGATGGCCGGCGCCAGGGTGGCGGCGAGGGTGGCGGCCATGCCGAGCAGGGTGGCCTTGAGCAGGCCGCTGCCCGTTATCGAAAGCTGGGAAACGGTGAGGGTGAAATAGAGGTCGTTGATGGTGCGGGCAACCAGCGTCACCAGCCCCTGGGCCAGCAGGATGCCGAGCGCGAGGCCGAGCAGGGTGCCCAGGGCACCGACGACCACGGCCTCCAGCAGCACCAGCCCGAAAAGCTCCCGGCGGGTCACCCCCATCACCCTCAACATGCCCAGCAGGCCGCGCCGCTGCAGCACCGAAAATGTCATGGCGTTATAGATCAGGAATGCGCCCACCAGCAGGGCAAGCAGGCTCATCGCCCCCAGGTTGATCTGAAACGCCTCGCTCATCCTGGCCATCGCGGCGGTGCGGTCGCCGGAACTTACGAGTCTCACCCCCTCGGGCAATCGCTCCGACCAATGTGCTGCCGCAGCCGGGTCGAGAATGAGGTCGATGCGGTCCAGCCTGCCCACCCGGTCCAGTAGTTCCTGGGCCGTGGAGATGTCGCTGAACAGCAGTCCGTCCAGCGCCGACTCGTCCCGTCCGCCGATCAACACGGCCACTTCCACTTCCGAGGCCCTGCCCGCGACCTCGATCTCTATCCTGTCGCCCTGTTTCAGTCCCAGGCGCCGGGCACTCACCGCGGGCAGCGCCAGGGCGTCCCCGCGGGTCAGCAGTGTTCCGATCACGCCACCGCCGCCCACCTCCAGGACAGGCCGGAATCCCTTTTCCGAAAACGGGTCCAGTCCCAAAAGCGTAAAGGTCTCTCCCCGCAACCTGACCAGCCCTTCCACAACCGGCGCACTGGGCCGCAGCCCCTGGCGGACGCGCAGGCTGGTGTGGAGATGATCCGGGATCCCGGTCGGACCTCCGACGATCTGGTGGGTCGCTCCGCCGGTGACCTGATCCATGGAAAGCTCAAAGGCGCGGCGGGCACTCTCATTGGCCAGGTCCACCGCGGTGACGACGGCCACGCCGAGCATGATCCCCAGCACCGAAAGTCCTGACTGCCAGCCGTGGCGAATCAGATGCCGCCAGCCCGTCCTGAAAAGACGACTGCCTACCAAGCGAAATCCCCCCGGGCCAGGGTGAGAACACCGTCTTTCAGGGTCACCACCCGATCTGCGGCCCGGGCCACCGCAAGGCTGTGGGTCACGATGATCAGGGTGCGACCGTAGCGCCGCGACAGGTCCGTCAGCAGTTCCAGCACCCGCCGCCCCGTCTCCCCATCCAGGTTGCCGGTCGGCTCGTCGGCCAGGATAAGCGCCGGTTCATGGATGAGGGCCCTGGCCACCGCCACCCGCTGCTGTTCTCCACCTGAAAGCCGGTCGGGAAAGGCGCCGCTCCGGTCACCCAATCCAATCTCCCCGAGCAATCGTGCCACCTTTTTGCTGATCTCCGTTTCCCCGACACCGTTTAACTCCAGGGGAAGACCGATGTTCTCCTCCACGGTAAGGGTCGATATCAGGTTGAACAGCTGGTAAACGAAGCCGATGTGCCTTCGTCGAAACAGGGTGCGCTCCCGCTCGGACAGCCGGTTGATGCACTGTCCCCGGATCAGGATCTCCCCTTCATCGGGCGTGTCGATGCCGGCCAGCAGGTTGAGCAGGGTGGATTTTCCGGATCCGCTGCGACCCAGCAGGGCGAGACACTCCCCCTCCCCGATCCGCAGGTCCACACGCCGCAAAACCGGTCGTTCGCCCCCTCCCTCCCTGTAGACGCGAACGACTTCCCTGGCCTCGACGAGCGTGGTCATGTCCGGCTTCCAAACAGGCTCAGGGAAGAGAAGGCATGAATTGGAGAGACCGATTCGACGGCACGATCATTGGGCGACCTGGGGTTCCCAGCCACCGCGCCACTCAGTCAGGGGGATTATCTCGGGTGGCACGCCGTTGTCGTGGAACCAGGAGTCGACCGCCCATTTCTCCCCGGTCACGTTGTCCTTCACCACGGCGGTGGTATGGGGCATGCCGAAAATGAAAAAACCGCGGGAGGAGCGGTCCTCCACCGAATGCCAGCGCAGCAGTCGTTCCTTCTCGAGCATCGCCAGAAAGGTGGTGGTATTGGTTGATTCGTCGATGCAATCCAGCTGTTTGCCGCCACTCAGCATGCCCTGGAAATTGCCCCCCCTATCGTGACCGGTTCCGACCAGCCCGCCCACCATCTGCTCAAACAGCGCTAAGG
>JAHEHQ010000346.1 GCA_024644505.1 Gammaproteobacteria bacterium | reverse complement strand
TGGATACCATGCTCAACTACCAGCGGGATCAGATGAGCCTGTGGCTGAAAATGTTCACCCCGCCCGGCCCGGAACCTGTCGAACCGATTGTGGCACCGCAACGGGGAGATCGGCGGTTTTCAGCCAACGACTGGAAGGACAACCCGGTCTTCGATTTTCTCAAGCAGTCCTACCTTCTCGCATCGAACATGTTGAACGAGATGGCTGATGCCACGCATCTGGACCCGGAGAACAAAGAAAAACTGAAATTCTACACCCGGTTTTTTGCCGATGCCCTCTCCCCCGCCAATTTTGCGGCAACCAACCCGGAAGTGATCCAGCATGCCATCGAAACCAAGGGTCAGAGCCTTGTCGATGGGCTGCAACTGCTGATGGAGGACCTCGGCAAGGGACGCATCAGCATGACCGATGAATCGGCCTTTGAGTTGGGCGTCAACCTGGCCACCACGCCGGGTTCGGTAATTTACGAAAATGACATCATGCAGCTCATTCAGTACAAATCCACCACGGAGACAGTGGCAAAAAGGCCGCTGCTGGTCATTCCGCCATTCATCAACAAGTTCTACATACTGGACCTGCAGCCTGAAAACTCCTTCGTCAGGTACGCGACGGATCAGGGCAACACGGTGTTTATCATTTCCTGGATTAACCCCGGTAAAGAGCTGAAGGATCTCACCTGGGACGATTATCTCGAATCGGGCGTGTTCACCGCCCTCAAAATCGCCAAAGAGATATCAGGAGCGGAGCAGGTAAACACCGTAGCCTGGTGCGTGGGCGGGACGCTCCTTTCAACCGCGCTGGCGGTGCTTCAGGCCCGTAAGGACCAGACAATCTCATCAGCGACCTTTTTTACCACGCTGCTGGATTTCACCGAACCCGGAGAACTGGGTGTGTTCGTGGACGAGACACAGGTGGCGCAACGGGAAGCCCAGCTGGAACATACCGGCATGCTCAACGGCAAGGACCTTGCGATGGTCTTTTCCATGCTTCGGGCGAATGATCTGATCTGGTCCTACGTGGTGAATAATTATCTCAAGGGCCAGACACCGCCGCCCTTCGACATACTCTACTGGAACAGCGATCCCACCAATATGCCCGGCAGCATGTATATCTCCTACATTCAGAAAATGTACCTGGAAAACAAACTGGTCCAGCCCGGCGGGCTGACCCTTTGCGGAGAAGCCATCGACCTGAGCAGGATAACCACGCCGAGTTACTTTCTATCGACTATCGAAGACCATATCGCCCCCTGGACCGCCACGTACAAGACGGTAACCCTTTTCGATGGCCCCGTGGATTTCGTACTGGGCGGGAGCGGCCATATCGCGGGTGTTATCAATCCCCCCGCCAAGAACAAGCGCAACTACTGGGTCGGCGGCGAACATGGAAAAGGCGCCGAACATTGGCTGAATACCGCCCAGCCGCAACCCGGCAGCTGGTGGCCCCACTGGATAGAGTGGCTGGCACGTTACCGGGACGAGGAGACAAAGGCGCCGAAATCCCCCGGAAACCAGACCTACAAGGAGGTTGAGCCCGCCCCCGGGCGTTATGTCAAGAAACGCGTGAGCTGAGGATATTCAGAGTGCGTTGCAGCAGGCTACAAGAACTGATATAGCTCATATTTTGGTTCTGAGATTTTCATTAGACTTATAGTGTTTTTCGCAGGCAGTTTTCAGTTTAACTCGTGAACGAGCCTGCACGGGTATTTCCCCACCAAAACACAAAGGATCTAACGTGAATATCTCATCAGTCGGAATCGTCGGTGCAGGAACCATGGGTTCCGGTATCGCCATCAACGTGGCCCAGAGCGGGCTGCCTGTATATCTGAACGACCTGTCGGAGGCTCCTCTGGAAAAAGCCGTTGCCGCCGCGGGAAAATTCTTTGGCCGTGCGGTGGATAAGGGTCGAATGTCCCGGGAGCAGGCAGATGCAACCCTGAGCCTGATATCGACCGGGACGGATATGAAGCCACTTGGAGACTGCGACATTATTATCGAAGCGGTTTTCGAGGATCTGGATATCAAGCTGGAGACGTTTCGAAAGCTCAGCGCCATCGCTCGCGATGATGCCATCCTGGCCACCAATACCAGTTGCCTCAAAGTGAGTGATATTGCCGAGGCAGTCAAAGACCCGGGGCTTTTCATCGGCACCCACTATTTCAGTCCGGCACAGATCAATCCGCTGGTGGAAGTGATCCGGGGTGACAAGACCCGTGATGAGGTGGTGCAGGCAGTCATTGATTTCTGCGACAGGACCTCAAAGAAATCACTGCTGTGCCGCGACCAGAACGGCTTTGCCGTGAACCGCTTTTTTTGTCCCTATACCAACGAAGCGGTGCGTTGTGTCGACGAGGGACTGGCCACACCGGAACAGGCCGATACCATTGCCCAGTCGGCGCTTGGCGTGGCTTTCGGTCCTTTCGCGGTAATGAATATCATCAAACCTCAGGTCAATCTCCATGCCATAAGACATCTCGAGCCACTGGGACCCTACTATAAAGCGGCGGAAGGCATGGTTCGCGTCGGTGATGCCGGAGAGAATTGGAAACTGGGTGAGAGTGAAGCGGCATCAGTGGATGCGACCCGGACCGTGGGTGACCGCCTGATGGGATCAGTGTTTTTTACTATTCTGCAGGCCCTGGATGAACAGGTCGCGGAACCTTCCGCCTTCGACATGGGAGCCCAGGAGGCTTTGAGGTTTGAGCGTCCGCCCTGTAAGACAATGGATACCCTGGGTAAAGACGCGGTACAAAGGCTCGTGGAGCCTTTGTGCGAAACCTATAACACACCGCTTCCCCGCAGCCTGGAGCGTATAGGCAGCCTGGTTTCCTGAAAATCAGTCCGGGAACGTCCGAACAAAGGGTTTGGGCGTTCTCTGTTTCTCCCCAGGAGGCTGTTGTTGATGCTACAAGGCTTGCATACGCTGGTAAAAGTTCATGAGCATGCCGGCTGTGGCACCCCAGATATAGCGGTTCTGATACTCGATCACATGAAAGCTCAAGTCCATGCCGCGCACCCTGTGGATGGCCGTTCTATGGTTGTCTGCATCGAGCAGGAATGACAGCGGCACTTCAAAGACATCGGCAACTTCGAACTCGTCGAGGACAAGCTGAAATCCCGGCCTGACAAAACCGACGACCGGCAGCACGAGATATCCGGTACCTGTTTCATAGTGATCCAGGCAGCCGGCTACCTTTACGTAATCGGGTTCCATGCCGATCTCCTCGCGAGTCTCCCGGAGCGCAGTGTCGACGGGACCCGAGTCTGTGGCCTCCATCCGACCACCGGGAAAACTGATCTGGCCCGCGTGATCATTGAGATGATCCGTACGCTGCGTGAACAGGACAGTCAATTCATTTTCATGCTCTACCAATGGCACCAACACTGCCGCAGGGGTCGGCTTGTCTGGATACTTGAGAGAGGGATTGAGTTCAAAATCCCCCCTATGGATCTTCGAGTGAGGAGTA
>JAHEHQ010000345.1 GCA_024644505.1 Gammaproteobacteria bacterium | reverse complement strand
GGGTTCTCCGGACATGGATCGGTCAGGGTTCACGGGGAAGTCTGGAATGCCCGGAGCGACGGCCCTGTCGAGTCGGGACAAAGAGTACGGGTTACAGGCATACAGGGACTGACCCTGGAGGTCACCCCGGATGCCGTTCAGGAGGAAAGATAATGGCTGCATACACAATCTACATCGTGGTCGCCCTGACCATTGTTCTGGTGTTCTCGGCGTTCCGGATCCTCCGGGAATACCAACGTGGCGTGATATTCATGCTGGGCCGCTTCTGGAAGGTCAAGGGCCCCGGCCTGATCATCGTGGTGCCGGTGATCCAGCAGATGGTGAGAGTGGATCTTCGAACCATCGTGATGGATGTGCCCAGCCAGGATGTCATCTCCAGAGACAATGTATCGGTCAAGGTGAATGCCGTGGTCTATTTCCGGGTGATCGATCCGGAAAAAGCCATCATACAGGTGGAAAACTTTCAACTGGCCATCAGCCAGCTTGCCCAGACTACACTGAGATCCGTTCTGGGGCAGCACGAACTCGACGAGATGCTCGCCGAAAGGGAACGGCTCAACTCGGATGTACAGGGGATTCTCGACCAGCAGACCGACGCCTGGGGAATCAAGGTGGCCAATGTGGAAATCAAGCACGTGGACCTGGACGACAGTATGATACGGGCCATCGCCAAACAGGCTGAGGCCGAGCGTGCCAGACGCGCAAAGGTGATCCATGCCGAGGGTGAGATGCAGGCGGCCGAAAAGCTGACCGGTGCCGCGGCTATCCTGGAGCAGAATCCCCAGGCCCTGCAGCTGAGATATCTTCAGACGCTGACGGAGATTGCACCCGGCGGATCCAGTACCATCGTCTTTCCTTTGCCCATGGACCTGATCATGCCGCTGATGGGTAAGAAGGAGTAGAACCTCTTTCTCGTTAACCCCGTTGCGCTGTATATGAACCACTAAAACATAATCTGTGCATGAGTCATTCAGGCAACTCCAAACCGGTCAAATCCCCTTACATTACCGCTGCGGGTTACAAGATGCTGGAAGCAGAGGCCAGGGGGCTCTGGAAAAGGCGTGCCGAAGTGACAAGGGCGTTGGCGGCAGCGGCGGCCGAAGGTGACCGGTCCGAGAATGCGGAGTACATCTATCGCAAGAAGGAGCTGAGAGAGATAGACCGCCGCATCCGGTATTTGCAGAAGCGCATGCCGGATCTCAGGATCGTCGACAGCATTCCCGCCGATCGGGCACGGGTATTCTTTGGTGCCTGGGTAACCCTGTCGGATGAACAGGACATTGATACGGCTTTTCGTATCGTCGGTCCCGATGAACTGGATCCAAAGAGGGGGCTGATAAGTATGGACGCCCCGTTGGCAAAGGCCATGATGGGGCGGACCGTTGACGATGAGGTGATTGTGAGAACCCCGGGAGGTCACAAGCGCTATTGGATACTGGAAGTCAACTACGAGGCTTTTTAACGGGAAGTGCACTTATACCCGCTGCGACACAGCCTATCTCGTGACAGGTATCCAGCCCCCAGTCGCCTGCAACGGCCTCTGATCCCCTGACCGGCTGATCCAGGCGGCTAATGCCAATCGGGTACCCGGGGGGGCTTCGGGAACCTGCAGACCGGCGCTCCAGGTTCCGTCACCTGAATTCAGGATCTGATGGTCGATAACTGAAAAATCCTGTGGCAGGGTCCTGCCATGATTCTCCCCCCCGCCGATCTCGGCAGTGATGCCGGTAGTCAGAATCGCAAGATTCAGGTTCAGGGATCCCATGAAACTTCCTGCAGGTTGGAACTTCGCAGTCACCCGGTTGTTTTGGAGATCGACCGTCAGCCGCCCCGGGGCATCGGCATCCTGAGGCAGGGATCTTTTTCTGAACCAGCCGCGCCACTCGCTCCCGTTAACCACGAATCCCGGGGTATAGACCGAGGAGACATGACCCTCACGGCGATATCGGGCCTGTCTGGCCGAGTGAGCCGGGCTGGCAAACTTGTCTTTCCAACCCAGGTAATCCCAGTAGTCGACATGAAAGGCTACCGGAACGACCGCTTTCCAAAGCAGTGGGCTCTGTTTCAGATCACCCAGCCATGCCTCTGCGGGCGGGCAGCTGCTGCAGCCCTGGGAGGTAAAAAGCTCTATAAGCGTTACCCGCCGCTCTCCGCTGTCGAAACGGGTGACATCGGCGAAAGCGAGACCCGCATGCACCAGAATGCCCAATGTGCATACGGGAAGCATGAAGGCCATTTTTCTGATGGAGGTACCGAATAAACCAGGCAGCGCGGTCATTAGGGATTCACCCTGTCAACAAACGTTGTTACCAGTTTAGTTCCCCGATCTGCTGAATTCATCACGACAAGATCACAAAGGATTAACGGGTGTGATCTCATCCCTCGAATGAGACCTGAATCCTGACCACCATGCTCTCTAGGTGTATAAGTAAACCAAAAGGAGTCAGCTTTTTTTACAACAGGGTGGGAATCTTGGCCCTAGCCCGGTATAGACGGACGTAACAATCTGAAATATTATGAAAAAAAATAGTTGGCATAAGTTTCGCTTGATTTTTTCCCTGTAACGAGGGGAGCATTCAGCGTGGAGTCAGATCGAAGATTAAAAAATGAACGGCGTCAGAACAGGAGGCTGTTCAATTTTCACCGTATGAACGGCAGACGACGCAGACTGCGGCGGGATGGTGATGTCATTGCGACTGATCAGACCGATTTTTACAGGGCTGACCTGCTCTTCGTTGTCATTTGTGTACTGATTTTCAGTGCGGCCGATGCCCACAACACCTTGCTGCTGCTGAATGCCGGCGCGTCGGAGCTCAATCCCCTGATGGACTACCTGATCCAGTGGGATAAGGATATCTTTGTCTACGCCAAGCTGGCCATTACAGGGGTGGGTTTGATAGCGCTCGTTGGCTGCGAATACTCCACGCTTTGGCGATACTATAGGGCGAGCTACTTTCTGTATCTGATTCTGGCAATTTATCTGATACTGATCCTGTATCAATCCTCGCTCATGCCCGAAGAACTGCCGGGACTGGTATTACGTTAAAGAGAGATGTGGTGATCCGGTGGGTCAACGCTGCGCTGTCGACAGGGGCACCCGCTGCAGCACTTCCGCTTTATTGATCACTGCCATTGGAAGATGGGCAGTCATAGAGCCTCGGTGAATGTTTTGTTTCACGCTGACTATTTCTCCCTTTGACGAAACCAGGTATCCCTGCTTGGGTTTCACAGAGGTATTGGTATACAACCTTACTTTCTTCCCGACGTACCTGTGAAGATCAGCGACCTTGGTCTCCACGTATCGCAGTTCGATCTTCCCGGGCTTGCCGGAATTTCTTGCCGAACTGTTCTTTTCGGGATTAGTTGTGCCCGTGGCGGCCGATGTTTTTCCACCGTCCACGATGAACTGCAGCTCGGGAAGCAGGGAGAGTGTCTGCCCGTCGGACGGGAATTCCATGCTCAGGTCTTGC
>JAHEHQ010000055.1 GCA_024644505.1 Gammaproteobacteria bacterium | reverse complement strand
CCAGGGTATTGAGGTTGACACGCTGGTACTGGAGGGTCTCAATCATTTCACGGTTGTAGAACAACTCGCTGATCCGGATAGCCCTCTGTACAAGAAAGCAAAACGGTTTTTTGAAGTTCGTGCGTAGTTGGAGTCAGTAAATGAAAACAGTCATCATAAGCGGCAGCCACCGCGATCCCTCCCAGAGTTTTAAAGTCGCCACCCACGTTCGGGATCGGATTCGGGAAAAGACACCGGGAGACGAGGCGGAGATCTTTGCGCTTGCAAACAATCCGCTACCGCTTTGGGATGAGGGAGTCTGGGAGGGTGATCCCGCATGGCAGAAGCATCTCGATCCTTTAAGGGCTCTGTTGCAGTCCAGCGATGCCCTGGTCGTGGTTTCACCCGAGTGGCACGGACAGGTGCCGGCGGGTCTGAAGAACTTTTTTCTTCTGTGCAGCGGCAGGGAGGTTGGCCATAAACCGGCGTTGATCGTAACCGTCTCGGCGGGTGACGGAGGTGCCTATCCGGTGGCAGAACTGCGCATGAGCAGCTATAAGAACAACCGGATTTGCTATATCCCGGAACATGTCGTCGTCAGGCATGTCGAGAAAATCCTCAATCCGGACGGGTCAACAAAGGATTCAGATTCCGATCTGTATATCAGAGAGCGCATCGACTGGGCCCTGGGCATACTGCGTGAATACGCCCTGGCGTTGGGCCAGGTGCGTTCCAGCGGTGCCACCGAAACGGAAAAATTTCGGAACGGTATGTAATTCTGCGGGGATATCCAATAAACATGAGCGAACCTGACAAGGCAGCGGTCAAGGACTGTCTCCTGGATCTCCAGGATCGTATCTGTTCAATACTGGAGGAGCTGGATGGCGGCGGCCGTTTTATCGAGGACGCCTGGACCAGGGACGGGAAGGCGGGCCTGGGCGGAGGTGGCCGCAGCCGCGTTCTAACCGAGGGCGAGCTGATCGAAAAGGGCGGGGTGAATCTGTCCCATGTTACCGGTGCAAACCTGCCACCGTCGGCCACCGCCCATCGTCCGGAGATCGCCGGTCGGGGATTCGAGGCGATGGGGCTCTCCCTGGTGATTCATCCGCACAATCCCTATGTTCCAACCACCCATGCCAATGTACGCTTTTTCATAGCCGAGAAGGGGGATGAAACCCCTGTCTGGTGGTTCGGTGGGGGATTCGATCTGACCCCCTACTATGGATTCGAAGAAGACTGCCGCCATTGGCACGAAACAGCGAGGGCGGCATGTACAGCCTTCGGAGAAGATGTCTATCCGAAGTTCAAAAAATGGTGTGACGAATACTTCTACCTCGGGCATCGACAGGAACCCAGAGGCATCGGCGGGCTGTTCTTCGACGATCTGAACGAGTGGGGATTCGAAACCAGCTTCGCTTTCATGAAAAGCGTTGGCGAACACTTTATCCAGGGCTATCGGCCCATTGTCGAACGCCGCAGGGATCTGGCATACGGCGATCGGCAGCGTGATTTTCAGGCCTATCGACGCGGGCGTTACGTGGAGTTCAATCTCGTTTACGATCGCGGCACCCTGTTTGGACTTCAGTCAGGGGGCCGCACGGAATCGATTCTCATGTCGCTGCCGCCCCTGGTGAAATGGCGCTACAACTGGAAGCCGGAAGCCGGATCGGAAGAAGCGCGCCTATACGAACATTTTCTCAAGGCGCGGGACTGGGTGGACTGATCCGAGGGAGACGGTATTTTCTAAGTCCTCCGGTGGAGCAGCATTCAGGCCTGCGGCAAATAAAAGTCCGAGAAGCCAGATACCCACCCCGATGACCGAATGCGTGAATAGCGTTTGTCGCGTTGTCTTGTTACCTTTTGACCATCCCTTTATGAAGCAAAAAGAAGCCCGTTCCCGCATGTGGGCGGGAACGGGCTGTCCGGCGCAGGAATTTTGCGGCCGGAATGGATTTGCTACTTGACGCTGATGGTGATCTTGTCCGATATAACCGGTGGATCGTGAGGTATGTGTACCTTGTCACCCAGTATCAGCTGCAGCGTGTGTTTACCCGGGGGCAATTCTACCGTGACCTCTGTCTGACCACCCCCGAAGTGCCTGTGCCGCTCGTCGGAGATCAGGGGCTTTTCCAGGTCGGGGAGGCCCTCCACATCGATCAACAGATGGTGATGCCCGGTCTTTTCCTTGTCGGTGCCCGCAGGTGCCACCCCCATGCCGGAAAGCCCGAACCTGACCGTAACCGGGCTGCTGACGGTATCGCCGTCGGCGGGCGAGATGATGTACACCCTGGCACCGGCGGGGGCGGGTGTACGCGCAAACACAAGTGTGGAAAGGAGCAGTGCGGACAGGATCGGTACCAATGCTGTTTTGATGGGCATCTTTTTGTTTCCTCATGTTCGGTTGTGGATTCCAGGTGCTTCTACCGTACCCAAGTAATGGTTTTATTCATCTCGGGTACCGAAGACGCAATGCGAGTATAGCTTCCTCCTGACTAAATTCCGGCCTTTATATTTCCATTTCCATACTGAGTTAAAATGCAAAGAAAGCAGTTTGGTGAATTGATGAAAATCCGGGCTTCGAAGAATGCATGAATTGTCGCTGTGCGAAGGTGTGCTCCAGGTGCTGGAGGAGAATGCCCGCACTCAGGGTTACCGGAGGGTCAAGACCGTCTGGCTGGAGATCGGCGCGCTTTCGGGTGTCGAGACAGAGGCAATGCGCTTCGGTTTCGATGCGGTCATGCGTGGAACCCTCGCGGATGGCGCGACCCTCGAAATCATCGACAAGCCGGGCAGTGCCTGGTGCATGCAGTGCATGAAGACGGTGCCGGTCAGCCAGCGTTACGATGCATGTCCCGAATGCGGCAGCTACCAGTTGCAGGTGAACGGCGGAGAGGAGATGCGGATCAAAGAGCTGGAGGTCGAGTGATCCGTGTGGTCTCCGACGGGACTGTTAAGATTTCGGGGGCGGTCCATAGCCTCCGCCACCCGGGGTTTCAATAACGAACAGGTCACCTGTTTCCATCCTGACCTGAGCGCATCCGGCCAGTTCTTCCACCTCTCCATTTGATCTGATCACAGCATTGCGGCCGGTCCGCCCCGGTTCTCCTCCATGGATGCCATACGGGGGTACGCTCCTGTGACCCGAGAGAATGGCCGCGGTCATGGGCCTCAGGAAGCGCACGCGGCGTACCACACCGTTCCCGCCCCGGTGACGTCCCGCGCCGCCGCTGCCACGGCGTATCCCGAAATGTTCCAGCAACACCGGAAACCGCCATTCCAGCACCTCCGGGTCGGTCAGCCTGGAGTTGGTCATATGGGTGTGGACCGCGTCGGTGCCATCGAAATCGGGACCGGCTCCCGCACCCCCGCAGATGGTTTCGTAATACTGGGCGTCATCGTCGCCGAACGTGAAGTTGTTCATCGTGCCCTGAGCCGCACCCATGATCTGCAGCGCGCCAAACAGGGTGTCCACAATGGCCTGGGAGGTTTCAACATTGCCCGCCACCACTGCCGCGGGGTAACAGGGGCTGAGCATCGAGCCTTCGGGAATCACCAGTTTAAGGGGTTTGAGACAACCTTCATTCATGGGGATATCTTCGTCAACCAGGGTGCGAAAGCAATAGAGTACAGCGGCCCGGCATATCGAGGCCGGGGCATTGAAGTTGTTTGTCAGTTGGGGCGAGGTGCCGGAAAAATCGATGACAGCCTCCCGTTTTCCGCGATCCACGCCGATCTGCACCCGGATGACGGCACCATTATCCATGGCATACTCGAACCGCCCGGAACTCAGTTTTTCGATGACCCGGCGGACCGCCTCTTCGGCATTGTCCTGAACGTGTCTCATGTAGGCCTGCACCACATTCAGACCAAACTGATCAATCATACGCGTCAGTTCTTTCACGCCCTTGGCGTTGGCGGCAATCTGGGCCCTCAGGTCGGCCATGTTCTGGTCTGGATTGCGGGCGGGCCAGGGGCCTGAAAGCAGCACCTTTCGTATTCCAGGTTCCAGCAGGGTTCCCCGGTCAACCAGCTTCAGGTTGTCGAACAGAACCCCTTCCTCGCCGACTTCTCGACTTTCCGGCGGCATGGATCCCGGTGTTATGCCCCCGATGTCTGCGTGGTGTCCCCGGGATGCCACATAAAACAGCACCTCCCCCTGATTCGACACCAACGGCGTTACCACGGTTACGTCGGGCAGGTGGGTCCCGCCGTCGTAGGGCGCGTTGAGCACATACACGTCACCCTCTTTTATCCGGTCCCCCCATTTTCTGATAACCGAACGAATGCTGTCGCTCATGGAGCCCAGGTGTACCGGCATATGGGGCGCGTTGGCCACCAAGCTGCCTTCGCGATCGAATACGGCGCAGGAGAAGTCGAGGCGTTCCTTGATATTGACAGAATAGGCGGTGTTGGCCAGCACGCCCCCCATCTGTTCGGCGATGGACATGTAGAGGTTATTGAAAATCTCCAGCATGACGGGGTCCGCCTGTGTGCCGATGGCAAAGCGCCGGGGTCTGGGTTCGACCCGCTCTAGCACCAGATGCCTGCGGGCGGTTATCCGGGCGGCCCAGCCGGGTTCCACCACGGTGGTTGCATTGGGTTCGATCAGGATAGAAGGGCCCATGGCACGGCTGCCCGGGCGCATGGTCATCCTGTCGAAGACCGGTGTGCGATGGTTTTTGCCCTGGCTGTAGACGGTTGTTGTGCGCAGGGGCGCGGGCTGCGGTTCCCCTGGCTTGATCTCGAACAGGGGATCTTCCGGTTCTTCACCCCCGCCGGCTGCCTCCACGGAAATGGCCTCGACCACCAGAGACCGGCCGTCCATGACGAAACCGAATTGCTGCCTGTGGCGCCGCTCGAACGCCTCCGCCATGGCGCCCGCATCCGCGGCGGGAATGTCGAGAGGTGTGTCCGTTCCGCTGTACCGGATCATCGCCCGGTGCGACAGGCTTATGTCTTTTTCATTGACGCCCTGATCTTTGAGCTCCTCACGGGTCTCGGTGCTCAGTTCAGCGAAGGATGCAGCCAGCTTGCTCACCAGATCTTCGGACAATGGCGCCTCGATGGACTTTTCCCGGATGGCCCGCAGGTCGGCCAGGCCCATGCCATAGGCGGACAGCACCCCCGCATGGGGATGGATAAAGATGCGCTTCATCCCCAGTGCATCGGCGACCAGGCATGCGTGCTGGCCTGCGGCACCACCGAAACAGCAAAGGGTATAACGGGTGACATCGTAACCCCGCTGCACGGATATCTTCTTGATGGCGTTCGCCATGTTGTCCACGGCGATCTTCAGGAAACCTTCGGCGGCCTGTTCCGGTGACATGCCCGCCGATGCGGCAATCTGCCCGAACCTGGCTGTCACCACCTTCCGCTCCAGGGGCGCATCGCCGGAGGGCCCGAATACCCGGGGAAAGTGATCAGGCTGGATTTTTCCCAGCATGACATTGCAGTCGGTGACGGCCAGCGGGCCTCCGCGCCGGTAGCAGGCAGGCCCCGGATTGGCGCCGGCCGACTCGGGGCCCACCTGAAAACGTTCGCCGTCATATTTCAGGATGGAGCCGCCGCCCGCAGCCACCGTGTGAATGTTCATCATGGGCACACGGATGCGTGCACCGGCCACCGCTGTATCGAATGTCCTCTCCAGCTCTCCGTCGAAGTGGGAGACATCGGTTGAGGTTCCCCCCATGTCGAACCCTATCACCCGGTCGAACCCCGCCTGCTGCGAGGTGCGCGCCATACCCACCACACCGCCGGCCGGTCCCGATAGAATGGCATCCCTGCCCTGAAAGCAGTCTGCCGAGGTCAATCCACCGTGGGATTGCATGAACATCAACCGGGTGCCTCCCGTTTGGGAAGAGACCTGCTCCACATAGCGTCGGAGCATGGGCGAGAGATAGGCATCCACCACGCTGGTGTCGCCCCGGCTCACCAGCTTGATCAGGGGGCTAACTTTATGAGACGGGGATATCTGCTCGAATCCCATCTCTTCGGCGATCTCCGCCACCCGAGCCTCATGTGCCGGATAGCGATAACCATGCATGAAGAGAATGGCAACGGCGTGAATGCCTGCCTGGTGTGCCGAACGGAGGTGGGCACGGGCGCAGTCTTCATCGAGGGGTGTCAGGATCCTGCCGTCCGCCATGATGCGCTCGTCGACTTCGGACACCCGCTCGTAAAGCATCCCCGGTAACCGGATGTTTCGTTCGAACAGTCTCGGGCGATGCTGATAACCGATACGAAGGGCATCCCGGAATCCGCGGGTCACGAGCAGCAGCGTGCGGTCGCCCGTTCTTTCCAGCAGCGCATTGGTTGCCACCGTGGTACCCATTTTGATCGAGGCTATCCGGTCACCGGGGATAACCTCGTCCCCCGCCAGACCCATCAGGTCGCGAATACCCTGTATGGCCGAGTCGGCATAGTATTCCGGGTTGTCCGACAGCAGTTTTCTGGTCGCAGTGGTCCCGTCCGGACGTCTTGCCACGACATCCGTGAAAGTGCCTCCGCGATCTATCCAGAATTGCCAGTTGTGCATTTTGCCTTAGCGATTACAGGGGAGCACTCAGCCAACAGTCGGCCCGATACCCTATCCTTACAATGCTTCGGCAAGAAGGCAACATTGTGTTTGAGGTACTACCCTGCTATTTTTCACCTTGATGAAAATCAAATAGACAACCCCAGGAGGTGTAAGGATGTTAAAGCGTTTTTCGGTTGGTGTATGCCTGTCAGCGCTACTGATGAGTCTCGGTTCCGCCGTCTCGGCGACTGAGGATCATGGCAGTCAGCCGGCAATTGATTTTCGTAATGCCAATATGATCATCTACAAATGGTACATGGGACCCATGGGCCGCATGGCCAAGGGCGAAATGCCTTATGATCAGGCACTTTTCCAGAAAAATGCGGAAGCCCTGGCAACCGCCGCGCGTCTGGATGTGCTGGACGGTTTTCCCAAGGGATCCACCGACGAGGACTCAGAGGCAAAACCGGAGATCTGGGACAACTGGTCCGAGTTCGAAGAAAAGTTCAAGGCACTCCAGATGGAATCGGAAAAGCTTGCCGATGTCGCGGCAAAAGGTGATCGTGCGGCGACTCTGTCTCAGTTCCAGAATACCGGAAAGACCTGCGGCGGCTGCCACAAGAAATTCCGGGAAAAATGAAGGGGCGTTTCACGGTTTCGTGACAGGTTGTCCGGATAAGGTTTGCGCTTTATCCGGGCTACAAATACCGTTGGTTACCGGCGGCATGCCCGCCGCCTGTCCGGTGGGTTACATTGACCCTTCGTATTCCAGAATCGCCAGGCTGATGTGCCTGCCCACTTCATCTTCGAAGTTTACCCAGTCCGCGTAGCTGTTCAGCGCCTCGACGATTTTCGGTTTCATCTCGAAATCCGCCAGATCCTCCTCGTAATATTTCGAGGCGAGTTCGTAAAGGCTCGCCAGATAGGTCTTGTAAGCCTCCACGATCTCTCTGCCGCCGACGGGACCGTGCCCTGGCACGAATGTTCCCGCATCTGTGTTCAGGGCCACGTCACAGGCGTTGATACTGCCCTTAAAGGTGGCATCGTTCAGGCGGGGCAGCCGCTTGTAGGTGACGTTGTCACCGAGAAACAGGAGCTTGTCTTCCACCACTTCGATCATGATATCGGTGCCGCTGTGGGCTGCCCCGGGTGCATAAATGCGAAAGTGGATACCGCCCGTTTCCAGGGTTTTGCCGTCATCTATGCTGGTTTCAGGAACGACGGCCCGGGTGCCTGAGGTAAAACCCTCGGTGGAGTCTTCCATGATCTGAAGCCAGCGATCAGCCGCGAAATCACGGGCTCGCCTGATCATTTCGGGATGCGCGAGAAACTCTGCTTCGGGGTATGCCTCGGAGATGGCCTGGTTGCCCAGCCAGTGATCGCCGTGGACATGGGTGTCCAGTACGTGCGTTACGGGCTTGTCGGTGATCTCCTTGAGCTGTTTTAGCACCATCCGCCCTGCCTGAACGCTGGAACCGGGGTCTATGACTACCACGCCTTCTCCGGTTATCACAAAGGCCGGGTTGTTCATGAAACCCTGGTTTTCGACGGAGGGGTATCCCAGGGGGCCTTCTATCACCCAGGTGTGCGGGCTGATTTTCATGGCCGGATAATCGCGCACCATGGTTCCCGCATTCAGGCTGCTGCAGACCAGTGCAGGGGTGAGTAACAGCAAGGCGATCGCCAGTTTGTGCATATTGGTGTCTCCAGCATCAGAGTTCAGGGGAGCAGTGTTGCACACAATGTCCGCCCATGCCAAAAACACCAGTAGACTTGGGGTCTCTCAGGGCGCGTCGTTCAGTTTCCAGTCGTATCCGTGGTCATCGATGCGCTTCACACCCTCCAGCCGTCCCGCCAGATCAGGATCCGCGTACCGGCTCAGGTGTTCCAGAATGCCCGCGTCATTGCCGCCGAAGTCCACCTTGAACCAGACGTAGATGCTCGAAACCCCCAGACGGTTTCCCTCCCACCAGATACCTCTGGTCGAGTTCACATAGTCCCGGGCCCCCGTGTCCAGCATTTCATCCATGGCTGCGGCACGATAGGCCCGTTCGGCCAGGTTGGGACAACCCAGGGAGGCGCAGTTGAGCGCATAGTGCACCCGTGGGTCCTCCCAGAGCGGACGGAGGATGCGGTGTTCGATATCGTTGAGGGTTAACGGCTGTTCTTCAACTTCGATAAGGGTCTTGCCCCAGGGGCCGTCCGCAAACAGACCGGGGGATATATCTATGTCCCGGATACTTGTGACGGGATAGGCCTCGGCTACGGTCCGGACCGTCAAGACGTTGTAAAGATTGATCCAGTAAGCCAATTGTTCCGCCCGGTCGAGAGCGCTCACCCGGGTCTTTGACAGCAGGTCCAGATAGGCATCCAGTTTGTCCCGGCCCTTCAGGTTCAGGCCGGTGTAATCAAACCTGCTGATGCCGTCTTTGCCCAACCGGAGATGTTGTTTCAGCAGCTCATCCCAACCCGAATGATCCACCCGGAAACCCGAGGCAGGGTCGTGTTTTTCCCAGCGGGGCCAGGGATCTTTTTTGGGGGCAAACAGAGTTTCCAGGGACGAAACACCCAGCAGCAGCGTGCAGGAGAGCGCCAGCATGAAGCGCCATACCATCGGCCTGTAATTTCTCCGCGAAAGCATATACCGATTCCTTCTGTCTATGCCGGTCGCTCCCGGCATCGTTCGTTGTCATAGATGTGTGCGATACGGTCGGGTGGGACACCCAGATAGAACAGCAGGTGTACAAAAAGCCACCCGAAAAATATCGTAATGGGGTGCCTTCCGTTAAAACGGCGGGAAGAAGTGACCAGGGGAGGATCGTCAATACAGACGGTGGTACCGGTGGCCTCCATCCGCATCGCCAGGTCGAAGTCCTCCATTATCGGGATTCGCCGGATACCCCCCAACTCCCGGTAATGGCATGCCCGCAAAAAAATGCCAGAATCGCCATAATAGATGCCTTTTGAGCGCAGCCAGGCATAGAACCCCTCCAGCCATCGGTCGAACCTGCGTTGACCGTCGAACAACAAACGGAAATTCCCTCCAATTACGTCGTTGTTCGCTCCCAGCACATCATGCAGCGCGGTCAGGCAGCCCTTTGACATAACCGTGTCCGCGTGCAGGAACAGCAGTATCTCACCGCGGGCCGCGTCAGCCCCGGCCGCCAGTTGCTGACCACGACCCCGGAACGCCGTCAATACCCTTGCTCCCATGGCCTGGGCTATCTCCTGGCTGCCGTCATGACTGCCCCCGTCCACCACCAGTATCTCAGGTTTTTCCGGATCCGTTGCAAGCCTGTTCAACAGCATACTGAGCCGCTGCACTTCGTTCAGTACCGGGACGATAACGGATATGACGGGTTCTTTCATCGGTGCACCGGCAATGCCGCATTATCTCTGAGGATTCGGGAAGCGTTCATTTTGACCGAGATTTATGCATGAGTTAGCTGTGAGCATTCGTAGACATGACCCTTTTCCGGCCGGAATCTTTTCACCTCCCGCATGGGTGATGCTCCCGGGGCGGTGCAGACTGAAGCATAGCAAATTCACTGTCCTGGTGGGGGGACAGACGCGCTATGGCAAGCCCGAGGTACCTGATAACATGAGTCTGTTCGGGCATTGAGCGAAAAGGGAGCATCGCTTCGTGACTGGCGCAGGCGACATCCGCAGACTTCTGCGTCGGTATGTCCGTTAAATCGGCCGGGAAGAAGCAGCACGATGGGCAAACACAAGAAATCAGGACAACTCACCTACAAGGGTAAAAAGGTCGATCTCGACAAACTCTTCAGTCGAATCGAGGCGCTGGAGCAGGAGAACTCAAAGCTCCGTAAAGACAGACGCAAGGCGTTGAGGCGCTATCGTCGCGAACAGGAACTCCGGCCCTATGAGGCTGAACTTATAAAACTTCAGGAGCACCTGGAGAGAATCAGCAGACCCATGATCATCCTGTTCGAAGGTCGTGACGCCGCCGGAAAGGGCGGAGCCATTCAACGCATCACCTTCTACATGAACCCCAAGCACTATCGTGTGGAGGCGCTGGGGAGACCCACGGATGTTCAGCGGTCCCAATGGTATCTGCAGAAGTACATCTCCCGTCTTCCCAGTGGCGGCGAGATCATACTTTTCGACAGAAGCTGGTACAACAGGGCCATGGTTGAGCCCGTGTTCGGGTTTTGTACCCCTGAAGAGCACGAGAACTTCATGCTGGGCGTGAAAGGTTTCGAAAGGGATCTCGTAAGGCAGGGCATTATCCTCATCAAGTTCTACTTCAGTGTGAGCAAGGAGGTTCAGGCGAAGCGATTCGAGATACGAAAGACCAATCCCCTCAAACAGTGGAAGCTCAGCGAGGTGGATCTACAGGTGCAGGCCAAGTGGGACGATTTTTCCAGGGTCAAATACGAAATGCTGAAAAAAACCCACACCCGGGAGACACCCTGGACGATTATTCGAGCCGACAGCAAACATCTTGCCAGGCTCAACGCCATGAAGTTCATTCTGGGTACGGTGGATTACGATGGAAGAAATCCCAATCTGGATTACGATCCCGATCCCAAAATCGTTGTGTCGGGCGCGGCCGAAATCGAAAAGATGAGTGCAGATATGCTGAGAAACGGCAGGTTTATCGAATAGATGCCATCAGGAAACACAGCAACTACGAGGCCAACCCTTCACACCGAGGTCCCC
>JAHEHQ010000344.1 GCA_024644505.1 Gammaproteobacteria bacterium | reverse complement strand
GGACGAGAAAGTCCTCAAAGATCCGGATGCCACGGGTATAGATGTCGATGGTCTTGGAGCTGTACCCGTGTATCCGGAGCCCCTGGATGCGTATTCCACGCGATATCGGACACCGAATCCACGATGATACCGGACACTGAATCCAGAATGGTACCGGACACCGATTCCACGATGATATCGGACACTTTTGGGAGTGTCTGGAATCGGTGTCCGGACAGGTTCTGGATTGGGTGTCCGAAACGTTCGTGGAATCAGTAGCGGCACTGGGTAACAACGGCATAGGGTGCGCCTTTCTAACCAAGGAAAGGTCGACCGATGCCGAGAAGGAAGTTATCCATGCGAAAAATCACTGAAGTGGCGAGGCTGAAGGCCTCGGGACTGGGGATTCGTCAGATTGCGCGCAGTTGCGCGATTGCGAGAAGCACCGTCAGCGACTACCTGTCGCGTCTGGCGGAGGCGGGGCTGAGCTGGCCGTTTCCGCCGGAGATGAGCGAGACGGATCTGGATGCGCGGCTGTTCCGCCGTCCGGAGCAGCGCGGGCGCGACCTCGCCCGACCGGTGCCGGAGTGGGCGGGGATCCACAAGGAGCTGCGCCGCAAGGCGGTGACGCTGAAGCTGCTGTGGGAGGAATACCGGGAAACCTACGCGGCAGGGTACGGGTACAGCAGCTTCTGCGAACAGTATCGTGGCTGGAGCAAAACGGTGGATGTGTGCATGCGCCAGGTTCATCGTGCGGGCGAAAAGCTCTTTGTTGACTATGCGGGAATGACGATGCCGGTGGTGGATCCATGCAGCGGGGAGACCTACACCGCGGAGATCTTCGTGGCCGCGCTGGGGGCGAGCCAGTACCTCTACGCGGAGGCGACCCGCACCCAGCAGCTCCAGGACTGGGTCGGGTCGCATGTGCGCACCTTCGAGTATCTCGGAGGCGTCCCCGAGGTGGTGGTGCCCGACAACCTCAAGAGCGGGGTGTCCAAGGCCTGCCGGTACGAACCGGAGATCAACCCGACCTATGCGCACCTGGCTGGCTACTACGGCACCGCAGTGATCCCGGCGCGGGTCCGGAAGCCGAAGGACAAGGCGAAGGTGGAGTCGGGGGTGCAGATCGTCGAACGCGAAATCCTTGCCCGTCTCCGGGACCGGAAGTTCTTCTCCCTCGACGAACTCAACCGGGCGATTGGAGAGCTGCTGGTGGGGGTCAACCAGCGTCGGTTCCAGAAACTGGACGTGTCCCGCCACGAGCTCTTCGAGCAGTTCGACCGGCCGGAACTGCGGCCCCTGCCCAAGCGCCGCTACGAATACAGCGAGTTCTTCAAGCCCAGGGTGAACATCGACTATCACATCGAGGTGCTCGGCCACTACTACAGCGTGCCGTTCAACCTCAAGGGGCAGAAGGTGGAGGTCCGGCTCACCGCCCGGATGCTGGAGGTGCTCCACCGGGGACAGCGGGTTGCCAGCCATGTAAGAGACGACCGGAAAGGGCAGCATACCACCGAGCCCTCCCACATGCCCAAGGCGCACCGGGAGCACCTGGAGTGGTCGCCAAGTCGGCTGATACAGTGGGCCGGGACCATCGGCCCCTTCTGCGCCGAGGTCGCCGAAGAGATCATCCGCGGCCGACCCCATCCCGAACAGGGCTACCGCTCCTGCCTGGGCATCATGCGCCTGTCCAGAAGCTATGACCCCGCCCGGGTAGAAGCCGCCTGTCACCGGGCAGTGGTGATGGAGGTGTGCTCCTATCAGAGCATCAAGTCGATCCTCAAGAGCGGCAAAGACTCCGAGGCCTTGCCCGGGGAGGATCCTGCGTCCATCCCCTGCGACCACCACCACCACCCCAATGTCCGCGGAAAGGACTATTACCAATCCCAGATCCCCTCACCCCAAACCAAGGAATCCATCCATGCTCACTGACCAGACCATGACCCATCTCCATGACCTCAAGCTCCACGGCATGGCCGATGGCTACGAAGAACAACGCCAACACCCACGCATGAGCGAGATCGACTTCGACGAGCGCTTCGGCATGCTGGTGGACCGACAGTGGCGGTGGCGGGAGGAACGGGCGCTGAACACCCGCCTTCGCAGTGCCCGGTTCAAGATGCCCGCCTGCATGGAGGACATCGACTATCACGCCAGCCGGGGCCTCAAGCGCGCAACCCTCGAAGCCCTGCGCAGCGGGGACTGGATCCGCTATCACCAGAACGTGATCCTCACCGGACCCACCGGCACCGGTAAAAGCTTCCTCTCCTGCGCCCTGGGCACCCACGCATGCCGCAACGGATACCGGGTGGGGTACTACGTGAGCACCAAGCTCTTTCGCAAGCTCAGGGGGGCCCATGCCGACGGCAGCTACACCCGTCTGACCGGCCGTCTGGCCAAGATCGACCTGCTCATCGTCGATGACTGGGGGATGGAAACCCTCAAGCCCGCCGAATACCGGGACTTCCTCGAAATCCTCGATGACCGCCAGGGCACCGGCTCCACCCTCGTCACCAGCCAATACCCGACCAACCTCTGGCATGACACCATCGGCAACCCCACCGTGGCCGACGCCATCCTCGACCGACTCATCCACAATGCGCACCTCATCGAACTCAAGGGGGAGTCCATGCGCAAGCGCATGGCCTCAACCCAATGAATCGCCCATCTCATACCGCCCTCCCGGAAGACTTTTCCGGACTCGATTAATAGAATCAGGAAAGGAGAAACCGTCGCCCCGCAAACGGGGCTCCGATCGGGCTAGAAAAAAGAACCAAATCTTGACTCATATCGGACACTAACGTAAACCACAACAACCAGCGTCGCTACGCTCCGATTAACCGTCCGGTATCATCGTGGAATAGGTGTCCGATATCGCTGGAATACGCAAGCAAAGAGCTCTGAAAAGGATACTTATATTTTTATGCCTGTCATTGGTGGGCACCGCATCGGATGCAGAATACTATCGTTTTAAGAACCTGGCCGGTGCCGGTGATGGCCGTTGGACGACTCTGACGAACTGGATTTCCGATGGAGGAGGAACCATGGCACCGGCCACAGCCCTTCCGAGTACGAATGATCTCGTCAAGTTTAACTGGTCTGACCAGAAAGGGACCATTCTCAGTGGTGAAGCACCCACAATTGAACAATTGCAGGTTGGTGTGGATGAAAACAACACAGGTCTGACCATCGATGGAGGCAGTCTGGAAGTGGTGTCACCCAATAAAGTAAGCTTCCTCGGATACAATCAGGACTGTGCCATGTTGATTACGAACGGCGGGTCAGTTCTGATTCACAGTTCCGCCGCTTTGGGGGTAAAGAAAAGCAAGCAGGCAACGGATGTCACAACTCTCGATATGTACAGCGGCTCCCTGGTGGTTTCAAACCATCTGGAGATTGCCACTCCGGAGTTCACTGGCTCAACCAACGAAATGTATGTTTCCTTCAAAGGGGGTGCAGTTGATGTCGGGAACCTGTCCGTTGGCATTCCGGAAACAACATCGGCTGTTGTAAAGGTTG
>JAHEHQ010000343.1 GCA_024644505.1 Gammaproteobacteria bacterium | reverse complement strand
GGCAAGCAGGAGCAGTATCTGAAAGACGATGCGGACCTCAATCAATACCTGCTCAATACGGCCCTGGATGGCGCAGAGCTTTATGTGAATACAGAGGCGCCTCCATTGTCGGGTCACGCCCTTGAATCCCTGGCCCTTCAATACAACGCCGTTATGGCCACGATACAGAGACTGTCACGAAGATACGATCGGACAATCCTGGAGCAATTTATCTATGTGCCCCGCGTGGACGAGGAAATGCTGGCGGATGCCCGCCGTTTCAATGACTGGCTTACGGAGTTGAGCGGCAAGTTGAACAGCGACAGTTCTCCATCAAGCCAGTATCAACTCAAAAGAGAGTACTCCGCCGAGCTGGACAAGGATGTTTTGACCCTTTCCCATTGGATTCACGGTATCAGTACCGAGTCGGTCCTGCCCCTGGACTTTTTTGCCAGCCGGGAATATCAAAGACAGTGTGAACTGGGCGAGCAGCTGCACGGTCTGCTGGGAGACGGTGCCAGGGTGCGGCGGGGAGAGCGTGAGTCCGGTATCAAGAGTTTCAGCCAGGCGCTGGGGTGGCTGATGGAAGAGGCAAAGCGGGGCCAGCATATTCAGCGCTACAAGGGTCTCGGCGAGATGAATCCGGGTCAGCTGTGGGAAACCACAATGGATCCGGAATCGCGGCGCCTGCTGCGGGTAAACATCGAGGACGCGGTGGGGGCCGATGAGATTTTCACAACGCTCATGGGCGACCAAGTGGAGCCGCGGCGGGAGTTTATCGAGAAGAATGCGCTGTCCGTAGAGAACCTGGATGTTTAGGACCACAATCACGAAAGCGAGTTTAGGGGTAGTACATTCCATGACACGCTGTGAATACATCCCTGTACGCTCGACGGCAGCATCCCTGCTGCCGGCGGTCATTGTATGTACTACCCCTAACCTCGCCACCTCCCGTGGAGCGGATGCGCACCCATGACCATCGAGCTTTTCCGAGAAGACAGCTATCTGAAGGAATGTGAGGCGAACGTCGTTTCCGTCGATGAACGGGGTATCTGCCTGGACAGGACCATCTTCTATCCGATGGGGGGCGGGCAGCCGGGAGATTCGGGAACACTCATAGGTTTCGATGGTACCGAGACGCCCATTGCCGACACTTTTAAAGACCGGGAAACCGGGGATCATCTCCATGTCCCCTCGGAGGGCGCCCCTCTACCGGCTGCAGGGGACAAGGTCACACTGCGTATCGATTGGGACCGGCGCTATCGGTTGATGCGAATGCACAGTTGCATGCATCTGCTCTGTGCCGTCGTACCGGCAGGTGTTACTGGAGGATCGGTAAGGGAAGACAGTGCGCGACTGGATTTCGATCTTCCCGATCCGCCGGACAAACTGCAGATAGAGGAAGATCTGAAGCGGCTCATCGCGGAAAATCATACCATGCGCCTTGAATGGATCACCGACGACGATCTGGAACAGCAGCCGGAACTGGTCAGAACCATGTCGGTAAAGCCGCCGACCGGCGCGGGCAGAGTGCGCCTGGTCCGCTTCGAGGGGGTGGATTTGCAGCCCTGTGGTGGAACCCATGTTGCCGCCACAGGTGAGATCGGTCGGGTCAGGGTCAGAAAGATCGAAAAGAAAGGCAAGAAGAATCGCAGAATTACTGTGGAGTTTGTTTAGTAAGTGAATACTTACTATCGAGGAAAGCCCTTATATAACAATTAAACTGAGATTCTATCGGGCAATTTCTCCATTGTTGCCTCTATCCACTTTTCTGTCCGGCGATTGATTTCAGCGGTATCCAACCCCTTGGTTTCAATAAGAGGGCCTATCACGAGCTGCACGGTTCCAGGGTATTTTATGAGCCCTCGTCGGCCCCAGAAAACCCCCGCGTTGTGTGCTATGGGCAGTACCGGATAGCCGGATTTTGCAGCGAGCAGGGCACCGCCAATCCCGTATTTTTTTCGTTCCCCCGGTGCAACCCGTGTCCCCTCGGGAAAAATGATCACAAACTGACCCTTCCTGAGATGTTCGATGCCTTCCTTGACCACCTGTTTTACCGCTTTTCTTCCGGACTGGCGGTCGATGGCAATGGGTTTGATCACGGCCAATGCCCAGCCGAATACCGGAATTCGCATCAATTCTTTCTTCAGCACCCAGGATTGATTAAAGGGCAGCAGCCAGCGCAGCGCGATGGTCTCCCAGGAAGACTGATGTTTGCAAAGTATCAGGGCGTTGGTGTCGGGGATGTTCTCCGAGCCCTGGACCTGGTAGTCAAGACCACAGATCCATTTGAGAAACCACAGATTGATGGCGCCCCACCAGCCAGCCATCAGGGAACTGGCGGAGGCGGGGAGAAACCAGCCGAAAACGGCGATAAGGAGTGCGAAAAAAAAGGTGCTCAGGACCATCAGGCCGAAATACAGAAGGGAGCGGATCAACAGCATCAACGGGTCCCTGGGTGTCCTTTGAGCAAGGCATGCACGGCACTGGGAAGATCGCCAAAGACGGGTATGTTCTCCGAACGGGCGAACTCGAGCAGGTCCTTTTCACCTTTTTCGGAAAGTATCAGTACGGGCCTGGCACCCGCGGTAAGCGCCGCCTGAAGATCCCTGGCGCAGACGCCTATCAAGGTTATCTCCGACAGATCCACGAGCGCACGCTCTGCGATCTGTTTCAACATGCCCGGCCTGGGCTTGCGGCAATCGCAGTCATCCGAAGGTGCGTGAGGGCAAAAGAGCACCATCTCCACCTGCCCGCCCACCTTCTCCAGCTCATCATGCATCTGGCGATGAATGGCGGTGAGCTGGTCAATATCGAACAGACCCCTGGAAATGCCCGATTCGTTGGTGGCAACCGCAACCCGGATACCGGCACGGTTCAATGCGGCAATGGCTTCCAGGCTGCCCGGTAGGGGCTTCCAGGTTTCGGGGGACTTCACATAGTCCAGGGTGTCTTGGTTGATGACACCATCCCGGGTGAGAACGACCAGTTTTGATGTCATCAGGGGTAAGAGATTACTTACTCAGCTTAGTGGGTACAAATGCTTCGCCAAAAGGCTCATGCATCAGGATTGGAGGCGTGAGACATCCGCCACACCCAGAAAAAGCCGGCCCAGCTGTTGGAGCAGCGCAAGCCGGTTACCTCTCAGGGATGGGTTATCGCTCATCACCATGACCTCGTCAAAAAAGTGGTCCACGGCCTGGCGCAGTTCCGCAAGAGACGATAACACTCCCTCGTAATCCGAGGCGTTCAGCAGGGGGGCGATCTGCCCGCGTTTCTCAAGAATGCTCTCGTGAAGCGCCCGTTCTTCGTCCCCTTCGAACAGGGAAGGATCCACCTTTTCGGGCGGGGTCTCTCCCGCCTTCTTTAAAATATTGCGAATACGCTTGTTGGCGGCTGCCAGGGCTGTCGCTTCCGGCAGCTTCTCGAAGGCCACCACGGCATCAATTCTTCTATCGAAATCCGCGAGACTGTCTGGCTCAACGGCGGCAACCGAATTGAACAGATCCGCCGACCTGC
>JAHEHQ010000342.1 GCA_024644505.1 Gammaproteobacteria bacterium | reverse complement strand
ACTATCTGCCAGATTCCGATGCATCATCGACACAACAAGGATTGATTTTGACTGACAGTAAATCACGCACTGCTCCCGTACCGCAGCGCCGCCTTTCACGACTGCTCCACATCGGCGGTATGGCCGCCGATGTGGCAGGCGGCATGGTGGCGGAGGGACTGAGGCAATTGTCGCGTGGCAACGTGCCGGAACTCAACGACGTGTTGTTGACACCTGCCAACGCTGCGCGTGCAGCTGAGCGCCTGTCTCGTTTACGGGGTGCGGCCATGAAGGTCGGACAGATGCTGTCCATGGAGGCAGGCGATATCTTACCCCGTGAGTTGACTGACGTGCTGTCTCGGCTGCGGGACAATGCGCATATCATGCCAATGAGTCAGCTCGTGCCAGTGCTGAAGGCGGCTTGGGGCGAGGGCTGGGAACAGCACTTCCGTCGGTTTTCCTTTACGCCGCTGGCATCAGCATCCATTGGCCAGGTTCATCTTGCTGAAACCCATGCCGGCCAGCAGTTGGCGATAAAGATTCAATACCCGGGCATACGCAACAGTATCGACAGCGATGTCGACAATGTCGCAACCTTGCTTCGCACCTTCCGTCTTTTGCCGGCATCCCTGGAAATCGGGCAATTGCTCGCTGACGCCAAGCACCAACTGCATGAGGAGGCTGACTATCTGAAGGAGGCACAACATCTCACGCGTTATCGTCAGCTGGTGGCTGATGCCCCGGCGTTTGTTGTCCCGGAAGTCGACCCGGTACTCAGTAACCACGAAGTGCTCGCTATGACTTACCTGCCCGGCAAACCGATCGAAGCCATCGCACAGGCTGCACCGGAGGTGCGGGACCGTGTCGGTGCCAGAATGCTGCAGCTGGTTTTTCGCGAATTGTTCGAATTTGGGGTAGTACAGACGGACCCCAACTTCGCGAACTATCTGTATCAAACAGAGTCCGACCGAATTGTTTTGCTCGACTTCGGTGCAACACGAAGATTTGCGGATTCCCGCATCGGTCAATACCGCACATTGTTCCGTGCCGCAGTCACATCGGATCGCGCGGGCATAGAGGGGGCGATGCGCGCGATAGGCTATCTCGGTGCAGGAAACACCGTTCATCAACGTGACGCGCTGATCGACATGTTTCATATGGGTTTTGAGCCCGTGCGTCACGAGGGGCCATATGACTTTGGTCACTCCGATCTGCCGGCGCGACTGCGAAATCTCGGTTATCAGTTGAGCTTCGATCACGGCTCATGGCAGGCACCGCCGTCAGATACCGTATTTTTACACCGCAAACTCGCTGGTACATTCCTGCTTTGTGCACGACTGTCTGCGCGCGTGGACGTTCGTACCTTGATGGGACCGTATCTTTAGGAAAAAACCGTATCTGCCTTACAACCCCCCGGCCTGAAATCAAATCGCCAAACACCCCTCTTTCTGCGACAATAAACTCGCGAGCCATTGATTGCAGTTTCGCAGCGCTCCATCAATAACCGTGAGGGGGTGGAGTGCGCCTTCGGAAAACCATTCACAACAGGAAACATCTCTGGTTACCCCAGCAGTTCGATCAGTAATGAAAGACTTCAAAACGGAAATACTACCCAGCCCGACATTTCCCGCGCCCCTTGCCCTGCCTCTGGGTCTGATTCCTTCCGGCGTCCACAGCACCCTCCTGGTACAGGCGTTGAACCGCATATTCCGGCCCGAGCTTTCAGATGGAGATCTGGACTTTCTCGAGGACAGAATCATGGTCATCCGGGTGACCGATGCGCGAATCTGTTATCGGGTTTCCCTGGCAGAGGGGCGTCTGATAGCGGTTCAGGACGAACGCCCCGAGGACCTGACCATCGAGGGAACCGTCTACGATTTTCTGTTGCTGACGACCCGCAGGGAAGATCCCGACACCCTCTTTTTCAACCGCCGGCTCAAGCTCTGTGGCAACACCGAACTTGGCCTGTACGTAAAAAATTTCCTGGACAGCCTGGAGATGGAAGACAGACTGGGGCCACTGTTGAGCGTTATGGACAGGACGACCGGGCTAATAGGCCGGTTTGCCTGACTGTCTTAGGGCCGCTGTTCCGAAGCAACAGTCCCCTGCTCCATGCCTGCACCGCCGTACCAGTAGCCGTTGCAGGCGCCAGAAGGCATGAGCGGAGTGAGCAGCCGGGTACCCTCCTCCGGGTTCAAGTCCTCATCAAGGCAGCGGCGAAAAACCTCTATCACCCGATCGGTGCCGCGAGACTGGGGGCTGATACGTATCACATCCACGCCCAGTTTCCGCATCTCGCCGATCTCGCTCAACAGATTGAGGGTGCGTGCTGACTGGGTCTGTATGCCGTTCAGGCTCAGAAAGCGGTTGTCATCCTGGGTCGACAGGGTCAATCCGTCCGGATAGTCCAGGCAGCGGTACTGGCAGTCGTCTTTGGGGAGTTTATGGGCTCTGGCGGTAAAACAGCGTGCCGAGTAGGCCAGTGGCAGTCGACCGTAAACGAACAGTTCCGTCTCGACCCCTTCCGGCCGGATTCGCTGCAAATCACCCAGGGTCTCGGCGGAGAGTTCCAAAGGAAGCACCCAGCGTTTCAGACCCAACCCGGCCAACAGTTCCATGCTGCGGCCATTGTAGATATTCACACTATGGCCCGCGACGAACGGCCTGCCCTGCAGCAACTGCACCGCGCCCATATCGTTGGCCTCAACCAGGAATCTGTCGTTGGTGCAAATACGTCGCAGCCGCTTTAGTTCCGATTCCGCCTCCAGCAACGCCAGGGTGGACAACACCACCGCTTTGCCCGATGCCGCGAGCCGCTCTCCCACCTCCAGCCAATCCCTTGTCCTCATCAGGTTCCTTTTTGAACAAACGGTCTCGCCGAGATAAACGATGTCCACCGGCAGATCCATCAGGTCATCGTAGAAGTCGAGCAATACTTCCCGCGGCCAATAGTAAAGGACGGGACCGACAGAGAGTTTCATGGGCGTAGATTTCTCGGGAAGCGGCTCATCCCTATTGCCAGGGGCGGGAATAGGCACCCAGTGTTGTCTGTGTACCCTCCGAGACCTTGCCCAACTCGGACATCCAGACCGCTTCCGGATGGTAGTTTTCCGGGTCCCTTGCACAGGCATCCAGTGCGGCCCGCCATACCCTGGTGACCTGGGCGACATAGACCGGGCTGCGCTGGCGGCCCTCGATCTTTACCGCCGCAACACCCATCTTCTGCAGTTCGGGCAGGAGCGCCAGGGTGTTCAGACTGGTCGGTTCCTCGATCGCATGGTAGGTATGGCCGGCGACGCAGAAACGCCCCTTGCAGAGCGTGGGGTAACCGGCATTTTCACCGCTTCCGTAGCGCTCGATCAGGACGCCTCCGAGCCTTGTCTCCAGCCCCGCGGATGTTTCCCGCCATTCCACATGGCTGGCGGGGGAACAGGCACCGAACGTGTTCGGTGACTTGCCGGTGACGTAGGACGACAGAATACAGCGCCCTTCCACCATGACACAGAGACTGCCAAAGCCG
>JAHEHQ010000054.1 GCA_024644505.1 Gammaproteobacteria bacterium | reverse complement strand
TGGACAATGCCGCCACCATTACGGATGTGGACACCACCGGCAACATTACCATCGACTTCGACAATACCCTCTTTTCCTCCGGCAATACCGCCTTTCCGGCGGCCTCGCCGCAGCAGCGCTTTTACATCGTGGATACGCCCGTCAGTTACCTCTGCGATCTGGGGCAGGGCAGCATCCGGCGCTACCAGGGCTACAACATACGTCCAGCCCAGGGCAGCGTTGACACCCACGCCGAGATTACGGGGCTGAGTAACCCGGCGGAAAATGCGCTGCTGGCCGACCGGATCAGCGGCTGCGAGTTTTCCTACGACCCCGGATCTTTCACCCGCAACGGGCTGCTGAGCATGATCATCAGCATCCGGGACGGGGATGAACGGATAACCCTGCAGCAGCAGGTACACGTGTCGAACGTGCCATGAAATCGCCTGCCCTAAAACAGCGGGGAATCGGGCTGGTGGGAACCATCTTTATTCTCGTGGTGCTGTCTTCGCTGGCCGCCTACATGGTCAGGTTTAGCACTGTTCAGCATATCACCACTGCCATGTCGATTCAGTCCGCCCGGGCCTGGTATGCGGCCGTGAGCGGCCTCGAATGGGCGGTGTACCGAATCAGGAACGGGGGATGCCCCGCCGTTCCATCCACCGTCGACGTGGATGGGTTCAGCGTGCGGGTCGAGCAGTGCGATCCCGCCGTTGTCAGCGAAGGGGCGGGCAGCTACAGGCTGTATCGCGTCGCCGTCAATGCCAGCCGGGGTAGTCTTGGCAACCCCGATTATGTGTCCCGGGACATTATGGCCGTGGTGAGGGGCAATTGATGCCGGGCCGGAACAACATTCTGAATCCGGATACGTCCGGCGGACGCGGCGCCGGGTACGGCTTTTTCGGCCTGTTGGTTGCGTTTCTGTTTCTTTCAGTCTTCGTAACGGGAAAGACTTACGGCGCCTGTGGACCGCTGGATACCAGCCACGCCCTTTATGGGGCAAAAAAGCTGGATGTCAAAAAAGATGTCGAGGTTAACGGCATCGAGGTCAACGGAAAGGGCAAGGCACTGGAGCCGGACGGCGACATGATAGATCCCCCGACCCCACCCGTTATGCCCGACCTCGATCCCTCGTCTTTTCCAGGCTTCGGCGGCGGGATCGACATCACCATACCCAAGAACGGCAGCGGCTCCACCGGGGAGGGCACTTATGACGAGATAAAGATTGAGGACGAGGCTGATTTCAGTTTCACGATGGTGGGCGGGACCTACCAGATCGAAAAACTGGAAGTGAAAAAAGACGCGACCGTAACTCTCGCACCCGGAGACTATTTCATCGAGGAGCTGAAGCTCGGGGAGAAGGCACAGCTGCTGATCTCGCCCGCGGGGACCGTCCGCATCTACACCAATGACAAGATCGAGTTTGGAAAAGAGAGTCAGGTGAACCTGGGGGGCAGCGTCGCCGACCTGCAGATCTATGCCTATGACGACGTGGATATCAGGCTCAAGGATAAGTCGAAGGTCTCGGCACTAATCTATTCACCCTATGACAAGACCAAGATCGAGTTGGATAAAGAGGTCGAGTTCAGGGGCATGGTGTCGACCACGGGGGAGGTCAAGGTCGACAAAAAGACCAGTCTAATCTTTGATGCGGCGGTGCAAAGCGAGGTCGGCAGCATCAGCACCTGCGTGGTGCCACCCGTGGTCCCCACGGATGCCTTTGGATTCAATTGCACCACCCCGGGTCAGGACCCCCTTTCGGGGCATCTGTTCACCCGCGTGACGGGGCAGGCCTTTACCGTCGCATTGGCGGCGTTGCGGGATACAGACGGCAACGACAGCGCCGATGCGGTGGAAACCGATTATGCCTCGGACGGGGATCGACAGGTCACCGTGGAACTGGTGGATATGTCCTCCGGGACATGTGCCACTTACTCGACGGTCGCCACCCAGACACTTACCTTTACAGCCACCGACCAGGGCTATCTGGGATCCATCGGATGGAACCAGCCTGACGCCTACAGGGCCCTGGGCTGCCGCGTTACGGACAACGGCGGGGCGACGCCTCTGCAGGCCTGCTCGGGGGACAGTTTTGCAATCCGCCCGGCGACCCTCTCGGTAACCGCACCGATTCTGGACAATGCCACAGCCTCCGGCGATCCTAAGGCCGCCGCAGGGAGCGGTTTCACGCTTCGGGTGGCTACGGTGCCCGGTTATGACGGAATCCCGCGGATAGATGCATCGATCCCGCTGGAAGCCCATGGGGGGGCGGTACGCGCGGGTAATCTGACAGGGGCTTTCAACGCGGCCAATCCGGCAACAGGCAGCGCGGACGGCGGCTTCGTCTATGACGAGGTGGGCAGTTTCCGGCTGCAGACCCTGGGTGTTATGGACGACGGCTTTACCCTGGTGGACAGCGCACAGGGCGACTGCATTGACGGCTTTGGCAATTCGCCGGATGCCAGCGGGAAAGTGGGCTGCAGATTCGGCAACGACATGGCGGGGGACTGGGTGGGGCGCTTCATTCCGGATCATTTCAGGCTGACCGTGGATACCCACGGTCAGCTTGCCGACACCTGCCCGGCTGGTGCTTTCAGTTATGCCGGTCAGGATGTCGGTTATCAGCCGGGCGGAGAGCCCGCCGCCACCGTCACTGCCTATAACGGCCTGGGCACACCCACGGTGACCCGGAACTATACGGGTGACCACAATCATCTGACGGTTCCCGGCATCCTCATGTCCGCACTCACCGGTGACGGCACCAAGATGAGGCTCGACGGCGGCGGGCCGGTTTCCCTGACCTGGAACCAGGGCGTGGCGTCGCTGGTGGACAACGGGGACGGAACCCTGCAACTGACCTTGAGCGGGGACAGCTTCAACTATTCCCGTGCCGACATTGATCGGGTTGATCCCTTCGTCAGTGACCTGGATCTGGAGATACAGTCCATAACGGACGGCGACGGCGTGTCCGCGACCGGTCTGCCGGACGGGTTTGCACCGCTAGGGGTGCAGATAAGATACGGCCGGCTGGTGCTGGAAAACAGCTTCGGCTCGGAGCTGCTGCATCTTCCCGTCCCCCTGCGGGTCGAATACTTTGACGGGACGGCCAATGGCTTCGTGCCCAATACCGATGACAGCTGCAGCCAGGTGCTGGGCATCAGCCTGACGGATCTGGATGCCTCCGATGGTCTGACCGTATCGACAGGTGTGGACAGGGAAACCGCTGTCTATGCATCCGCCGCGATTGCCGGCGGTTACGCCGAGGAAAATCCAGGGAACCCCGCACTCCTGTTCATTCAGCCCACCGCGGGCGCGGCATACAACCTGAACCTCCAGGCGCCCGGCGAGGCAAACACGGGCACGGCGGGGGTCCTGGTTGATGCCCCCGACTGGCTGGAATACGACTGGCAGGGCGCGGGCATGACCGACCCCTCCTCCAGGGCAAGCTTCGGCATCTTCAGCCGGGGCGGCAGCGCCATCGTTTATCTGCGTGAGATTCGTTGAGTGGCCGTCAGGCGTAGCGTTTTCGTATGTCCGGGATATGTTGTAGACTGCCCGGTCACCGAGCAGCGAGGCGCGTTATGCAGGATCTCAATCCCATCACCAGCAAGGTCAGTGATCTGAAGGGGCGTTCCGAGTCCCTGAGGGGGTATCTTTGACTATGCCCAAAAGCGGGAAAAACTGACCGAGGTTTTGCGCGAGCTGGAGGACCCAGCCATCTGGAACGATCCCGATCATGCCCAGTCCCTGGGAAAGGAGCGGGCGGCGCTTGAGGCCGTGGTGCTGACCCTTGACGAACTGGAGAGCGGCCTGGCAGACGCCGGCGATCTGCTGGAGCTGGCAATCGAGGAGGAAGACCAAGACACCCTCGATGCGGTCGTGGCGGACCTGGAAAGATTCGAGGCAAAGATCGCCGGCCTCGAGTTTCGCCGCATGTTCTCCGGCGAGATGGACGGCAACAACGCGTTTCTCGATATCCAGGCCGGATCCGGGGGTACGGAAGCCCAGGACTGGGCGGAAATGCTGCTTCGCATGTATCTGCGGTGGGGGGAGATCCACGGCTTTAAGACCGAACTCATGGAGGTCTCGCCGGGTGATGTCGCGGGTATCAAATCAGCGACCATTCGGTTCGAGGGCCCCTTTTCCTTTGGCTGGCTGCGTACCGAGATCGGTGTACACCGCCTGGTGCGCAAGTCACCTTTCGATTCCGGAAACCGCAGGCATACCTCTTTCGCGGCGGTATTCGTTGCACCGGAGATCGATGACTCCATCGAGGTGGACATCAATCCCGCGGATCTGCGCATCGATGTCTATCGGGCCAGCGGTGCGGGCGGTCAGCACGTAAACCGCACGGAATCCGCGGTGCGCATCACGCACAATCCCACCGGCGTGGTGGTGCAGTGTCAGAACGACCGCTCCCAGCACAAGAACAAGGATCAGGCCATGAAACAGCTCAAGGCCAAGCTCTATGAGCTGGAGATCAAGAAACGCAGCGCAGAGCAGCAGGCCCTGGAAGAGACCAAGTCCGATATCGGCTGGGGAAGCCAGATCCGCTCCTATGTGCTGGACCAGTCGCGCATCAAGGATCTGCGGACCGGTGTGGAGACGGGCAATACCCAGGCGGTGCTGGACGGCGGGCTGGATCTCTTTATCGAGGCCAGCCTCAAGAGCGGACTATAAGGGTTCCAGATGTCAGGTCCGCCCGGCCAGGGTGAATGGTAATAATCGGCAACTCCGGGCGGCCTTCAGGCGGCCCAAACCTTTGGTAATCACAGATGACTGACGATCAGGTCCAGGACGAAAACAAGCTCATTGCCCAGCGCAGGGAGAAACTCAACCAGATAAGGGAACGCGGCATCGCCTTTCCGAACGATTTCAAGCGCAACGTGGTGGCTGGGGAACTGCACGCCGAATACGATAAAAGGAGTGCGGAGGAACTGGAGCAGGACCGCATCCGCGTAAAGGTGGCCGGGCGCCTGATGAGCCGGCGCATCATGGGAAAGGCGAGCTTTGCCCATATCCAGGACATGTCCGGGCGCATTCAGCTTTTCGTGCAGCGGGATTCTTTGCCCGAGGGTGTCTACAACGGGCAGTTCAAGAAAGAGCTGGATGTGGGGGATATCGTCGGTGTGGAGGGGCAGCTGTTCAAGACCAAGACAGGAGAGCTCTCGGTTCGCGTCGATGATTTCCGGCTGTTGACCAAGTCGCTTCGACCGCTGCCCGAGAAATTTCACGGACTCACCGATCAGGAGCAGCGCTACCGGCAGCGCTACCTGGATCTGATCATGAACGACGCCTCGCGGAAGACCTTCCGTATCCGCACCTTCATCATCAATAGCATTCGGGATTTTCTCAACGGACACGAGTTCCTGGAAGTGGAGACGCCGATGATGCAGGCCATACCCGGGGGCGCCACGGCCAGGCCTTTCGTCACCCATCACAACGCCCTGGATATGCAGCTGTTTCTGCGTATCGCACCCGAGCTCTATCTGAAGCGGCTGGTGGTGGGCGGTTTCGAGCGGGTCTATGAGATCAACCGGAATTTTCGCAACGAGGGTTTGTCGACCAAGCACAATCCCGAATTCACCATGGTGGAGTTCTACCAGGCCTACGCCGACTACCATGATCTGATGGATCTCAGCGAGAAGATGATACGTTCCCTGGCCCGGGACGTTCTGGGTGTCGAACAGATCAACTACCAGGGGGAAATCTTTGATCTTGGCAAGCCGTTTGCGCGCATGACCGTAAAGGAGTCTATCCTGCGATTCAATCCAACCCTGTCCGATACGCAGCTCGATGACCCTGACCAGCTTCGAGCCGTTGCCAAGGATCTGGGTATCCCCCTCAAAGAGGGCTATGGTGTGGGGAAGATTCAGGTGGAGATCTTTGAGAAAACGGTGGAGCACCGGCTGCTGGATCCCACCTTCATCACCTCCTATCCCACGGAGGTCTCACCCCTGGCACGCCGAAATGACGAGAACCCCGCGGTTACCGATCGTTTTGAGCTGTTCATAGGCGGGCGGGAGATCGCCAACGGATTTTCCGAGCTCAACGACGCCGAGGACCAGGCCGAGAGGTTCCGTCAGCAGGTCGCGGAAAAGGAGGCGGGCGACATGGAGGCCATGCACTTCGATGCGGACTATGTCAGGGCCCTGGAGCACGGCATGCCCCCCACGGCGGGCGAGGGGATAGGCGTCGATCGCCTGGTGATGCTGTTCACCGATTCAGCCTCGATCCGGGATGTCCTGCTGTTCCCCCACATGCGGGCCGAGCAGGATTAATGCCAACGGAGTATCGGGCTTACTCCTGCTCGAAAGCATAGGGCAGGGGTTCGAACTGCAGCTTCGGGCCCGAAGGGCTCTCGAGATGGACATTATCCTGCTCGAAGGCGGTGATCTCGAGCACCGAAAGAAGCTCGCACCCCCCGTTCGGCGAGGGCTGGGCATCGACCACTTTTCCCGTCCACTGCCCGGAGCTGCTGGCGTCTGAAAAAAGCTCGTCGCCCGGTTTGGGACAGCTTTTCGTGTCCGCGCTTGCCAGATACATGCGCCGCTTCAGTTTACCCAGATACCGCATGCGTGCGACCACCTCCTGGCCTGTGTAACAGCCCTTGATAAAACTGACACCGTCTATCAGTTGCATGTTGGTCATCTGCGGTATGAAGGTCTCGGATGTGCTGCGGTAGATGGTGGGAATCCCCGCCCGGATGTCCAGCAGAGACCAATAGTCGGATGCGGCCACCGTCGCTTCCGACGAGAGGGCCTTCCACCATTCGATCACCGCATCGACATCTCCCAGCAGTTCGAACCGCGGCATCTCGCCGGGCATGCGCATCAGGGTTACTCCCCCTTCCCGCACCAGTGTTCCCGGTTCGTCCGGGAGTGCCTTGATATGCCGGCCCATCAGGGACTCCGCAGCAGGGCCGGCAACACCCATGCACACCAGGTTGTCCGTGGCGTCCTCTATCCGGACCTTGGACATGAGGATGAATTTTGGCAGCTGCTTCATCAAGAGCTCATGGGTCTCCAGGGGCATCTGGAGCAATAGACCCTCTGCATGGCGCAACACCAGGAAGTTTGCCAGCATTCGCCCCTTGGGGGTGCAGTAGCTGTTCATCTGGAAGCGGTTCTCGTCCACCTCCCGGAGATCGTTGGTAAACTGCCCCTGGAGAAATTTATCGGCGTCCTCCCCGGTGGCCCGAATCAGACCAAACTGGGACAGGGCCATGACGGCACAGGTTGTCTCCGGACCGGGGCTGTCTGTCCGGCCGAGGGGTTGTGAATCCAGAAATTGCCTCCACTGGTTTTTCATCGTCTGCACCATCGATCGCTGTTGTTGGTGACGGGGTACACTGGTCAGGCGACAATAATAGGAGAATTATCCGGGGGTGTCAGGCAAAATTGGCGCTAGATCATCACAACCACCTTTCGGTTGTTTACCGTTCTGTTCATCTTTTCGCATATTCATAACAGCCCGTTTTCGATCCATGCAAGATAATCCGTCCACCCAGGGCAGCCTGGTCCTGTATAAATCACGCCCGGCTGTCGTTACGGCGGTCAGCGACAAGATCGATATCGAGCTGGAAGGGGGCAAAAGCAAGCGGGTTCGCCCGAAGGATATCCAGCTGCTGCACCCCGGCCCATTGCACGGTTTCCCGGCGCTCGAGGGCCCCGAGGGTAATGTCACGGAAGCCTGGGAACTGGTGGCGGGGGACGAGACCGATCTCGAGGAGTTGGCTCAACTGGTCTATGGTGTCTACGATCCGGCATCGGCCTGGGCCGCCTGGCAGCTGGTTGTCGAGGGCCTCTATTTCGAGGGCGAACCCCGGCGGATAAAGGCCAGAACAGCGGATCAGGTGGCTGCCGACAAGGCGGACCGCGAGGCCCGCAGGGCGGAGGAGGAAGCCTGGAACGGATTCCTGCTGCGGCTAAAGAAGGAAAAGATCGAAGATCAGGACCGGGAGCGACTCAGGGAGGTGGAACGCCTGGCTCTGGGGAGAACCGGCGGGAGCAGGATCATGCAGGCGCTCGGTATTCAGGAGACGCCGGCTTACGCCCACCGCCTGCTTCTGAATACAGGTTACTGGGAGCCGGAGCACAATCCTTATCCGGCACGCAGTGACATCACCCCTGCCGACCCGGATATCGAGGTTCCCTCCCTGCCGGACGAGCCGCGCCGTGACCTGACCCATCTGCCGGCCTTTGCCATCGACGACGAGGGCAGCGAAGACCCGGACGACGCCGTCAGTCTGGACGGGGACCGGATATGGGTACACGTCGCGGATGTGTCCGCATTGGTGACACCGGATTCCCCGCTGGATGCGGAGGCCCGCGCCCGGGGCAGTAATCTCTATTTGCCCGACCGGATCATCCATATGCTTCCACCGGGCATGACCGGTGTTCTGGGCGTGGGGCTCGAGGAAACCTCTCCCGCACTCTCCCTGGGCTTTCGGCTCGATGCGGCCGGGAAACCGGTAGACCTGGAGCTCGTTAGATCCAGCATCCGGGCAAGCAGATTCAGTTACGCTGATATCGACCGGCGCATGGAGGAGGAACCTTTCGCCACCCTGGGAAGGCTGGCCCGTGATTATCGCCGGCGAAGGATGGAAGCGGGAGCGGTCAATATCGACCTGCCGGAGGTCAGGGTCAGGGTTTCCGGTGACGGCAACATCCGGGTTTCGCCTTTGGAGCGGCTTGCCAGCCGCAGCATGGTAACGGACCTGATGTTGATGGCGGGTGAAGTGGTGGCCATGTTTGCACTGGAAAAGGAGATTCCGGTTCCCTATGCCACCCAGGCGCCACCGGCGGAACCCGGCCGGCCCACGGATATGGCCGGGATGTTTGCCTTTCGCCGGCAACTCAAGCCTTCCCGGTCAAAGAGTCTGGAGGAACCTCATGCAGGTCTGGGTTTGAATGCCTATTGCCGTGTGACCAGTCCCCTGCGACGTTATCAGGACCTGGTGACCCATCAGCAGTTGCGGGCCTATCTGGATGGCGGACCGATGCTGCCTGTATCCGTGATGTCCGAGCGCATCGCCGTTGCGGAAGTGGCATCCGATGCCGTAAGGCGGACGGAGCGATTGTCAAATCTTCACTGGAAACTGATCTACCTGCAAAGAGATCCCGGCTGGCGGGGCACCGGCATCGTGGTGGAGATGAACGACAGGCGGGCTACCCTGGTCGTGCCGGAACTGGCCCTGGAGAGCAGGGTTCGACTGCCCGGGGACCTGCCTCTCAACACCGAACTTTCCCTGGCGGTGCGTGAGATTGACCTGACCGACCAGAAGGTTTGGTTCAAGGTGATTTCCTAAGCAGATTTTCTTGGTCCGACATGCATTGGATTCCCAAATCCCATGGAACAATAAATGGCTGAAGCCTGTTCCGGGTCAATGATTGACGGTTCGTTTCGTTTTGAAAGTTTGATACTGTGGCAATGAATACCTGGCATGTGCACCGATCACGGGGCCGGCCGGCTGACGGGCAACGCCAGACCCTAAAAATAAGAGGAAAATCGCCATGTCTACGGAGCAACAAATCAAACCCTTGAGCGGTGCTGAATGTCCGGGTCCCCGCGAGGCCTTTACCGACTATTGCGAAGCCGAGTTCGAGAACCGCAGGAACACCGGCGAATCCTTCGAGGAGCAGGATTACCGGGAGGCCATGGAGATGGTGCTGCGCAGCCTGCGGACCCTGGAGGAGGGCTGATCATGATTATTACCGATATCTCCGCCGAGAACGTACTCAAGTACGCCCGCCTCGAACTCAAGGATCTCCCCGAAAGCGGGATCATCGCCATCGACGGCCCCAATGAATCAGGCAAGAGCACCGTGGGGGAAACCGTTTGTTTCGCCCTGTTCGGACGCACTTTCTCCCTGGAGGCCGAGGAACTGGACAAACTGATCCGTTGGGGGGAGTCGCGCTGTTCGGTTAGCCTGCGTTTTCGCCCCGGGGACGGTGAGCATTACGAAATCGCGCGCTTTCTCGACCGGGAGGGCAATCAGGGTGCCAGGCTCAGCCTGGTTGGACAGGACAAACCCATGGCGCGGGGCGTGGAGGCGGTGGAGAACCGGCTTTACGACCTGCTGGGGTACGGTTTCGAGGAATTCATCGAATCCTTTTATCTGGCCCAGCGTGAGATCACCACGCCGCACCCCCACAGCTATGCGATCAAGGCCATGGCCGGGATCTCCACACTGGAGTACCTGAGCGATGAATACGCGGGGGAAATAGAACTCGATCAAGAGGCCGTGGTAGAGATACAGCAGCAGGCGGCCGGCCTGGAACAGGAGCTGGAAGAGCTGGCCGTGGATCCGGAACTGCTGCCAGCCATGGAGGCGGAGCGCGATGGCCTGGTTGAGGAAGACACCCGTGCCCTGGCCGAGGTCGGGGAACTCGAGTCCGCATCCACCGCATACCAGGAATCCCTGCCGTCGATACGAGGCGCCGCCGGCAGGCGACGCTGGGCGAGGTTTCTGGGTTTTCTCTCTTTTCTGGGCGCTGCGGATCTCATGGCTAACTGGTGGTTGATCACACGCATGCCGGATCATGATCTCACCCGGCTGCTCACAAGCCTGCTTTCCGGTTGGATACCGGGGTGGAACGAGCAGTACGTGCCCTGGCTGCTCTACGGGGGTATTGCTTTTGCATTCCTGTTTCTCCTGTTTTGGATGCGTTCTGCGGCGCTCACCCGTCGGATGGCGAGGCTGAGTGAAAGCGCTGAATCCCTGGCGGACAGGATAAGAACGCTTCATCGGGAACGATCGGCGGAACCGGCGGCTTCGGCCGCGGAATCGAATACCGCCGAGGATGCGTCATCCACGCAAGAGGAGGGGGATGAATCCACGGTGGAACCGACAGTGGATGCCGCACTGCGCCCCGATGCCGATGAAGCCGAAAGGCTTTGCCAGCGCATAGTCCTGTTCAATGCGGAAACCTCGGAAGTCATGGACCTGGTGTCCAGGGAGAAGGCCTGGATCAGCCTCGAATCCCGGCACAGCCAGGAACTGATCGGGGATCTGGAAAATCGGATACAGACTGAAAACGAAAGGCTCAGAAAGGCCGACGGTCTGCAGCAGGGCATCGAGGGACTGCAGGAAAAGATGGCCGGAAAAGAGCGCGTGATCCACCTTCGGGAACTGGCAAGGGAGCTGCTGGACGGCGCCACGAGACAACTCTCACACCGATTCAACCACGACCTGCGGGATCTTGTGGGTCGAACACTGCCCCTGTTCACGGAAGAGCGCTATGAACATCTGCAGATCGACGATGAACTCACCGTCCGGGTTTTCTCGAAA
>JAHEHQ010000341.1 GCA_024644505.1 Gammaproteobacteria bacterium | reverse complement strand
AAGGTACTGGCCGGATGGCGTGAGTGGCTGTCGCTGCCGGACCTGGGGATCCCAGCAATCAAAGCGAAGGTGGATACAGGGGCACGCACCTCAGCCCTGCACACCGCGCACGTGGAGCCCTTCAGGAGAAAAGGCAGGGAGTTCGTGCGTTTCTGGATTCACCCCCTGCAGGGTCGCGCCGACCTGGTTTTGACCTGCACCACTCCGCTTCTGGAGAAACGGATGGTAAGCGATTCCGGCGGCCACCGGGAAAATCGTTATGTCATCGAGACACTCTTGAGGCTTGGCGACAGCGAGTGGCCAATCGAGATAACGCTTACCGACAGGGATACGATGCGGTTTCGCATGCTTCTCGGGCGAACCGCCATGGTGAACAAAATTGTCGTGGATCCGGCTGCCTCTTACCAAAGTGGTAAAAAACCGAATCTGAAACGACTTTACTCCAAATACAACAATTAACCGAGCACCAGACTAACCCATGAAAATCGCTATACTCTCTCGCAATCCCCGACTCTACTCTACAAAGCGCCTGGTGGAGGCCGCAGAGCAGAAAGGTCATGAATCACAGGTCATTGACGTTCTTCGTTGTTACATGAACATCGCCTCTCATCGACCGTCCATTCATTACAAGGGAAACGAACTGAAGGGGTTCGATGCTGTCATTCCGCGGATCGGCTCTTCGGTGACTTTCTATGGCACCGCGGTGTTGCGGCAGTTCGAAATGTTGGGGGTATACCCCATAAACGAATCTGTAGCCATAACCCGTTCACGGGATAAACTGCGTTCCCTGCAGCTGCTCTCCCGAAAGGGTATAGGGATGCCGGTCACGGGATTTGCCCATGCCCCCGATGACATCGAGGACCTGTTAAAGATGGTTGGGGGCGCTCCGGCGGTCATCAAACTGCTGGAAGGGACCCAGGGTATCGGTGTCGTGCTGGCAGAAACCCAACAGGCCGCTGAGAGCGTGATCGAAGCTTTCATGGGTCTCAAGGCAAACATCCTGGTTCAGGAGTACATCAAAGAGGCAGGAGGAGCGGACATCCGTTGTTTTGTCATCGGCGATAAAGTGGTCGCATCCATGAAACGCCAGGCCAAGGAAGGAGAATTCCGTTCCAACCTGCATCGGGGCGGATCCGCTTCCCTGATACGCATCACCCCCGAGGAGCGTTCCACTGCCGTTCGTGCTGCCCGCACCATGGGCCTGAACATCGCCGGCGTGGATATACTCCGCTCCAACCATGGTCCCGTTGTCATGGAGGTCAACTCGAGTCCGGGGTTGGAAGGCATAGAGAAGGCCACCGGCAAAGATGTCGCCGGAATGATCATCACGTTCATCGAGAAGAACGGCACCAAGGGAAGTACCCGAACTCGGGGCAAAGGCTGAATCATGGCAAATCCGGATGAACTTGTTATTGGGGGGGATGCCATCCGGCCAGGGACAAGACGTACCGTCAGGATCGAACTGCCCCTGCTTTACACTCACACTCCAGTGGTGCTCTCTGCCCATGTGATACGCGGGCGGCGGGATGGACCGCGGCTGTTCATCAGTTCGGCAATTCACGGCGACGAGATAAACGGTGTCGAAATCATACGTCGGCTGGTGCGTGCGTCCGCCCTCTCCCACCTGCGCGGCACCCTGATCACAGTACCGGTCGTCAACGTGTACGGATTTGTAAGACAGACCCGCTATCTTCCAGACCGCAGGGACCTGAACCGCTCTTTCCCAGGTACCGAAAAGGGCTCCCTCGCGGCACGCCTCGCCCATACCTTCATGGGCGAGATCGTAGACAAGTCCACCCATGGAATCGACCTTCACACCGGGGCAGTGCACAGGGATAATCTGCCGCAGATTAGAGGCGCTTTCGAAGAAGGCGATATCGTCGACCGAATGGCCAAGGCTTTCGGTGCGCCGGTCATCCTCAACTCCAATTTACGCGACGGCTCCCTTAGAGAAGCCGCCTGCGACCGGGGTATTCCCATCATCATCTACGAAGCGGGTGAGGCCCTGCGTTTCGACGAATTGTCCATACGGGCCGGCGTAAAGGGCATCATTGGTGTGATGCGTGAAATCGGCATGCTGCGTCCCTCCCGCAAATCGACCTCCAGAAAACCGCAACCGGTGGTGGCGAATTCCAGCATCTGGGTACGTGCATCACAGAGCGGTGTGTTGCGCGCGTTAAAACCCATGGGTGCCCGGGTAAAAAAGAACGACCTGTTGGGAATGATCGCCGACCCCTATGGTGAGAACGAGGAACCGGTACTGGCTTCCGCATCCGGAGTGATCATAGGCAAGGTCAACCTGCCTCTGGTCAGCGAAGGCGAGGCCCTCTACCATATCGCCAGGTTTGGTGAACCGTCGGAGGCCGCCAACATGGTGGAACATTTTCAAACCGAGCACAGCCCCGAGACCGACCAGCTTCCACCACCCGAGTACCCAATAAGCTGAAGTATCGCGTAAGACCTTCGACAAACAAAATTCTAATACAACACATAATCCATGTCCTGACGCACAAACAATGAACGGCGTCATGCATCCGCATACGAGAAATCTTTTCGCCTTTTCTACCCAGAGCGTCCTGACGGTTCAGCGCAGTTACAGGCCGTGATTCAAGGCTTCTGACCCTTTTTTTTGAACCTTCGATTCGTACTTGATGAAAAGTCCCGCGCGGCCACTGTTATCCGACCACGCTTTGCTCAAGTCTTTTTGGAGAAATAAGTGACTTCCGGCGATCAAGGAGGCGATCAAGGGGTCAGACCCCTTGATCCCCAAGACCCCTTGATCCCCACCTTGATCCCCATTGATGAACGCCGACACCAGGATTCAATCAATCAGCGAAAGGCCAACAGGAAGGGTGTCGCCGATGACGCGCCGTTCATCCGCAGCATCCAATTCGACGACCTCCCGCACCAGAGACACCCATCTTTCGGAGCCCTTCAGTGTCTTTAGTTCAGCAACAACCCGCTCTCGTGCTTCCATGCTCAGGTCACGGTCTCTGTCGCCGCACCTGCGAGAGAGCATCACCGCAGCGAACGCGGCAGGCTCCACTTTCCGCCAGTTCAACGAGAGCACTTCGTCCAGCCAGCGGGTCGCCTCATCCACCGGGACGACGCTGTGACTGCTCCCGTGCACCGGCACACGAACACCGATACGGCCGACGGCCCACCAGTTATTGGCATTCTCAGTCGGTTTCTTCAAGCGTGCCAGCAGCCAGCGTCCAATCTGAATCTTGCGCTCGACCGGAACCCGCTCCAGGGATGCCGCCAGTCGCACCATGTCCTCGTAGCCCTGCAATTTCGGTCCTTTCGGGCGCTGGCGCTGGGACTTTCCCGGGGGTTGCAGGTAGAAATCGATGCTGTCCAGGAGCCTGGTCTGTTCCTGCTCACCCAATCCTCCGGCGACGCGGCGCCACAGCGTCCACCACTCTGACCAGTTTTGCCCTGCCGACGTGTACTGGATACCCTGCTCGTAGATAGACCAGAGCCTGTGAACTCGCCAGTCATCCAAGGG
>JAHEHQ010000340.1 GCA_024644505.1 Gammaproteobacteria bacterium | reverse complement strand
CTTCTTCCCGGGTTTACCAGACATCCAATACGTCAACCAGCAGCACACGCATGAAAAACAACAACGCGATGGCCCCGAAGAGCATGTGGCCGATGTCATTTTGGCCATCCTCGTTGCGGTGTGTCAGCGCATGATAGGCGATAACCCCGGTTACCAGCAGGAAGATCCAGTCAATCATGATCCGCGCCCTCACCACCTCAAATCATCAATCAAACCGGGCGCGAAGGTCGGGATTTCACACCGGCTGCCAAACAGATATGATGGGGCACATTCATGTGACGATACAGTAAGTCTGTAAGATGTCATTGATCAACCTGCCAACCGTGAAGCACACCCATGGACATTAAGGACACCGGCTTGCCCCTGTCAACCGGACAGATCCTCTGCGGCACCCGGACCTTCAAGGACGTGGAGCCCGAGTCCATCCAGCGTCTGGTCAATAACTCCGAACTCCGGGTCCTGGCGGCAGGCGACACCCTGTTCCGAAGCGGCGACAAGTATCAGCAGATCGTCTATGTGCTGGTCGACGGGCACATCCTGGATACCCGCCCTTCCGGCCGACAGTCAACGATCATGCCCGGGGAGTTCATCGGACTGGCCAACTACCTCGATGACAATGACTACGCTTCGACAGCCCTGGCCACTTCCGAATCCAGGGTGCTGGAGGTCAAGAATTCACTGCTGCAGCAGCTGGAACAGGAGAGTCCCGACCTCTTCAACGCCCTTAACCGGGTGATCGCGAGCAGGCTGAGGGATATCAGCCCCGACAAGAGCATCACTACCGGTGCCCTGGCCCAGCCGGCGGAAAGGGCCATGAAATCCCCTGTTGCCACATGCAGCCCGGAAACCACCCTGATCCAGGCCTTTGAGCTGATGAAGGAACGCAAGATCGGCAGTCTGGTGGTCATCAGCCATGCCCACAAGCTTATCGGGGTACTCACATACTCCGGTCTTGCCGAGGCCATGGTGATAGGCAGCGCCAGACCCGACGACAGCATCATGCAAGTCGCCTGCGAAGTGCCCCGGGTCATATATACCGATACGCCGCTCTGGGAAGCTCAGGAACTGATGAGCCGGTATGCGGTGAAATACGTCATCGTGGTGGATTTCGACACACCGGTCGGGATCGTCTCCCAATCGGATATCCTGCGTTCCCTGGTATCCCGTCCCGGCATGCTCGCCCACCGGATGGAGAAAATCAGCAGCCTGAAGGAACTGACCGGTCTGTTCGACCAGATCACAGAGGTAGCCGCCGAGGCCCAGAATACCAACTACCGTGCCAGTGCCGCGGTCCGTCTCCTGAGCGAGTCCCATCTGCAGATCCAGCGCCATACCATACGGTTTACGCTGGATTGGATGGCTCAGAAGGGCTATGGGGAACCGCCGGTGGATTTTGCCATCTTGGTGATGGGTTCCGGGGGCAGAAAGGAGATGCTGCTCAATCCGGACCAGGACAACGGCATCATCATCGCAGATCACGACGAGAAGTATAGCAAGGTAATCGAGGAATGGTTTGAGCGATTCTGCCGTCGAATGGTCAGAAATCTGCACCGGGTCGGCTACCAACTTTGTCCCGGCAACATCATGGCGAGCAACCCCATCTTCCGCAAATCGCTGTCGCAGTGGAAAAAGCAGATCGAACATATAACCATCAAGCCGACCGAAAAGGCAGCCCGCTGGGCCAACGTGCTTTTTGACTTCGACACCCTGTATGGCAACGACGCCCTCACCTCCGAGCTTTGGCGTCATTCCCTGATGAAGATCGCGGAAGAACCCAGACTGCTGAGGTTGATGGCGGAACACGATGCAGAGGGAAAACCGGCACTCGGCCTATTTAACCAGCTGGTCGGTAGCAAGAAAGAGCGCGGAAATCGCATTGACATCAAGCGCAACGGTCTCAGGCTCATCGCCGATGCCGGCCGCATCTTTGCCCTTCAGAATGGTATAGCGATACAAAACACCACCGATCGTTTCAATGCTCTCGTCCGTGTCGGAAAAATTTCAGACGATTTCAAGAACTCTATCCTGGCGGCCAACGGGGAACTTCTCGGTCAGCTCTTATCTCACCAGATACGACAGTCCAGAAGTGGAAAACCCATCGACAAGCTGATCGATCCCAAGAAAATCACCCCGGAGGCGCGAAGTGCCCTTCGCATGTCCATGCGCGCGGTGAAGCGTTTGCAGGAACAGATGTTGGAGGAGTTCGGTTGACAGGCGGATTGGACATCAACCGGTGATGGGCACAAACCATGCAGGTCATCGATCTCCGATGAAGAACCTGCCTGCCCGGGCGAAGGGGTTTTTCATAAACATTAAGAAAAACGCGGAAAAAACAGGAAAACCCTGATCTTGCGCTATAGTTGGGAGTTTTACATCCTACTGTTTATAATGTCAGGCTGGCGTTGGCCAGGCGACGCCCACGGAACCGCTGCAGCAACCCGGTCCGGTAAAGTCCCGAGAGTGGAAAAGACCCCACCCGATAACGGATCGCATCATCGATTGACATCGTCCTCCCAATCAGGACGATAAAAAAACACGAATCCCCGGAGTGGCATCCGGTAGCCAGAAATAACAACAGGGTGGGTGATGCCCCGCCCCAATGACCACAAAAAATCAAAGGAGCGAGATATGTCCGATGTAAAAATTCACCCAGTCCCTGCCGATGTGGCCGCCAATGCCCATATCAATGCCGAGAAGTACGACGAAATGTACAAGCGTTCGATCGACGATCCCGAGGGATTCTGGGGCGATGCGGCGGAAGAGTTCGTCACCTGGTCCAAGAAATGGGACAAGGTCATGGACTACAGCTTCGGCGAAGACCTCTATATCAAGTGGTTCGACGGCGGCAAGCTGAACGTCTCCTACAACTGCCTGGACCGGCATCTCGACACCCGCGGCGACCAGACGGCGATCATCTGGGAAGGCGACGATCCCAGCGTGGACAGCAAGATCACCTACCGCGAACTGCACGAGCAGGTATGTCGGCTCGCCAACGTGCTGAAAGACCAGGGCATCAACAAGGGTGACCGGGTCTGCATCTATCTGCCCATGATTCCCCAGGCTGCTGTGGCCATGCTGGCCTGCGCCCGCATCGGCGCGGTCCACTCCATCGTATTCGGCGGCTTCTCTCCGGATTCGCTGCGCGACCGTATCCAGGACTCAGAATGCAAAGGCCTGATCACCGCGGACGAAGGCCTGCGCGGCGGCAAGTCCGTACCACTCAAGGTCAATGCCGACGCCGCACTCAAGGATTGCCCGAGCGTCACCACCTGCATCGTGGTCAAACACACCGGCGGCAATGTCGAGTGGACCGAAGGGCGCGACGTCTGGTACGAAGAGGCTACGGCCGCCGTATCCGCCGACTGCCCACCCGAAGAGATGGACGCGGAAGACCCGCTGTTCATCCTTTACACCTCGGGTTCCACCGGCAAGCCCAAGGGCGTGCTGCACACCACCGGCGGTTACCTGGTATTCGCCGCCATGACCCACAAATACACCTTCGATTATCACGATGGT
>JAHEHQ010000339.1 GCA_024644505.1 Gammaproteobacteria bacterium | reverse complement strand
GCCGGTGGGTGTCTCGTAGCATTCGATGCCCAGCTGATCGGCTACCCGATCCGCCGCCTGGCTGGTGGGCATGGACCGGGCGATACCCGGGATTCCGTTGCGGTACCCGGGGACAAGGTGGGCGTTGGCAGCCAGCACGGCAAGACTGTCGCTGGGCGTCACGTAAAAGTTTTTTCCAAGAATCATGTTGCGATCGCCGTCCCCATCCGAGGCGGCCGCAAGATCCACCGGATCATATCCGTGGGTCATTTCCACCAGTTCATGGGCATGCACCAGGTTGGGGTCCGGGTGTCCGCCACCGAAATCCTCTTTCGGGGTTCCGTTGATAACGGTACCGGGTTCCGAGCCCAACATATGTTCCAGGATTTCCTTGGCATAGGGGCCCGTAATGGCATGCATGGCATCGAAGCGCATCCGGAACATGCCGGAGTTGAAAAGCTGGTGTATGGCGTCGAAATCGAAAATCTCCCGCATCAGCGCAGCGTAATCGGCCACCGGATCGATCACCTCGATCCGAGTCTCCCCGAGAGAGTGAGCGCCCAACCGGTCGATGTCGATGTCGGGCGTCCTGGTAATACGATAAGCGTCGATAACCCGGGTGCGCTCGAAGATTGCTTCGGTGACTTTTTCCGGCGCGGGGCCACCGTTGGGGACATTGAACTTGATCCCGAAATCTTCCTCCGGCCCGCCGGGATTGTGGCTGGCCGACAGGATGATTCCCCCCTGGGCCTTGAACTTGCGGATCACACAGGAGGCGGCAGGGGTGGATAGCAGGCCGCCCTGGCCCACCAGGACTCTGGAGATCCCATTGGCTGCCGCAATGCGCAGGATGATCTGGACCGCCTCCCGGTTGTAGTAGCGGCCGTCACCACCCAATACCAGGATGCCGCCGGTAAGCCCCTTCTGGGTATCGAAGATGGACTGAACGAAATTTTCCAGATAGTGGGGTTGCTGGAAAACGCGGACCTTTTTCCGCAAACCCGAGGTGCCGGGACGCTGATCCGAAAAGGGCTGGGACTTTATCTGTTCGATGCTCATGGGATGACTTCTGGGGCTGTGATGCTTTGTCAAAAACGCTAATTCAAACACAGGGTGGCACCGGATGCGAATTTCGGGCATTCCTTAGAATATCGCACCGTGGAGAAGAATTGGTTGGGAACTGAATAGATAAAATACTTTATAAAAGATATTTAAGCACATGTATTTAAAATTATTTTATTTCTTAAATTGTGAAGAAAAGCAGAAGTCAGGAGACTTCCAACGGTCAGGTCAGGGTCTTGATCCCAGTGTCAATACAGATACAAACCTATTCCCGGATCGTCGAAGTCCCCGGGGACGATATCCACAGACACTTGAATTAGAAGACATTGTCCCCATTATCCTCGGTCTATTTGTGCTGATGCCAATCAGCAGAGTTTCAGGAAAAGGTATCGGGAGGCAACAAGGGTTATGACAGTCGACGCTCACAAAGAAACGATGGAATTCCAGGCGGAAGTCAGCCAGGTTCTCAACCTGGTGATCAGGTCACTGTACAGCAACAAGGAGATCTTTCTCAGGGAATTGATATCCAACGCGTCGGATGCCGCCGAGAAACTTCGTTTCGAGGCATTGACAGACGACGCACTGTACGAAAATGATCCGGATCTGCGCATCCGGCTGTCGGTCGACAAGGATCGCAATACCGTTACCATTTCGGATAACGGCATCGGTATGAGCCGCCAGGAAGTCAGCGAGACCATCGGCACTATCGCAAGTTCCGGCACCCGCAAGTTTCTCGAGTCGATCAGTGGCGAAGAGGCGCAGGACAATCAGCTCATAGGGCAGTTCGGTGTCGGTTTCTATTCTGCCTTTATCGTGGCGGACAAGGTGACGCTAGAGACGCGAAGGGCCGGACTCGGCGCTGAACACGGGGTTCGCTGGGAGTCCAGCGGCGAAGGTTCCTATTCCATCGAGACCCTGGAGAAAGCAGACCGGGGTACTGTCATCACCCTCCATCTGCGTGAAGACTCCAGTGAATTCGCGGAGCCGTTTCGGCTGAGCGGCATCATCGGGAAATTCTCGGATCACATCTCCATTCCCATTGAGATGCTCAATGAGCCGATGCCGGGCGGCGAAGATGAGGAAAAGAAGGGACCCGAGTGGGAACAGGTCAACAAGGGCACTGCGCTGTGGATGCGCAACAAATCGGATATCAAGGAGGAGGAATACAACGAGTTCTATAAACACATCGGGCATGATTTTGAAGACCCGCTGACCCGCATCCACAATCGGGTTGAGGGCAGCAATGAATACACTTCGCTGTTGTTCATCCCATCGCGGGCGCCTTTCGATCTTTGGGATCGCGAGCAGAAACACGGCGTCAAACTCTATGTCAAACGCGTGTTCATCATGGACGAGGCCGACAAGTTGATGCCCCATTATCTGAGATTCGTAAAGGGTGTGGTGGACTCCGACGACCTCCCCTTGAACGTGTCCCGGGAGCTGCTTCAGCACGACAAAAAGATTGACACGATACGGTCTGCAAACGTCAAGCGCGTATTGGGGCTGCTTGAGAAGATGTCGAAGGACGATACCGAAAAATACCAGACCTTCTGGAAACAGTTCGGTAATGTTTTGAAGGAAGGTCCTGCCGAGGACTTCGGAAACAAGGAGCAGATCGCCGGGCTCCTTCGCTTTGCCACATCGAAATCCGAGGGGGCGGATCAGACGGTTTCTCTGGACGACTATATCGGGCGAATGCAGGAGAAGCAGGAAAACATCTACTATATTACTGCCGATAACCATGCCGCGGCCCTGCACAGTCCTCATCTGGAGATATTCAGGAAAAAGGACGTGGAAGTGCTGCTGCTTTCCGACAAGGTGGACGAATGGCTGGTATCGCATCTCAGCGACTACAAGGGAAAACACCTGCAGTCGGTGGCCAAAGGCCAGCTTGATCTGGGAGAACTGGAGGATAAGGAGAGTAAGGAGCAAAAGGAACAGGCGGAAGAGGAACACAAGGGCCTTGTCGAGCGAATCAGCAAAGCCCTGGGCGACAGCGTCAAGGAGGTGCGTGTAAGCAACCGTCTGACCGAGTCCCCGGCCTGCCTGGTAGTGGGAGACTACGAAATGAGCGCCAATCTCCAACGGGTTCTGAAACAGATGGGGCAGGCCGCGCCTGCCTCAAAACCCATCCTGGAGGTCAATCCCGATCACCCGCTGGTTAAAAAGATGGACGAGGAACAGGATGAATCACTGTTCGAGGAACTGGCCGCCATTCTGTTTGATCAGGCGACACTGGCCGAAGGGGGGCAGCTCGAGGATCCGGCTGCATTCGTTCACAGGCTGAACAAGTTGATGTTGAGTTTTACCGCCTGATATCAATCGTTCATAAAAGGGCTGTATCCGGCTATTTAGAGGCTCGAATGGCGATCCTGAGGCGTATGTGGCAGACTTCCCGGCTGATGCTTTTATTCAACAATGAGGAACTCTCAGATGCGCGTTATACTGCTCGGTGGCCCTGGGGCCGGCAAAGGGAC
>JAHEHQ010000053.1:3163-11357 GCA_024644505.1 Gammaproteobacteria bacterium | reverse complement strand
CCGGGTATCGCCCGGTCCATGCCCACCAGCCAGGCGGCGGATCGGGTAGCCGAACAGCTGGGCATCGAATGCTATGAGACACCCACCGGCTGGAAATTCTTCGGCAATCTTCTGGATGCCGGAAAAATCGCCATTTGCGGTGAAGAGAGTTTCGGCACCGGATCCGATCACGTGAGGGAGAAAGACGGGCTGTGGGCGGTTCTCTTCTGGCTTAATCTGATGGCCGTGAAACAACAGTCGGTCTCCAGAATCCTCAGGGATCATTGGCTTCGCTACGGCCGCAATTACTACACAAGATACGACTATGAAGGGGTGGACAGCGGTTCGGCAGAGGCATTGATGAACAGCCTGCGCTCCCGTGTCGCGGATCTGGCGGGTGAAACAAGGAACGGATTCGATATCGAATATGCCGATGATTTCGCCTATACAGACCCGGTGGACGGGAGCATCTCTGAAAACCAGGGTATTCGCATCGGTCTGGCCGGGGGATCACGTATCATTTACAGGCTTTCGGGCACGGGAACGGTGGGAGCCACGCTGCGGATATACCTGGAGCGCTTCGAGGCCAATCCCGAGAAACTGGATCTGGAGACCGCTGATGTGATGGCACCCCTGGTTGCCCTGGCACTGGAGATGGCCGATGTCGAGGGACACACAGGGCGCATCAAGCCGGATGTCATCACCTGAAGGTGGGCTGACTTTAAACCTCTCGGGAAATGGTTGAACTCTCCGGGTTTCTTCTGACCCGGCATTGGCGGGATACGCCGGAGGGTCTGGATCTCACTTTCTGGCTCCACACCCGGGACGGACCTGTCAAAATATCCATTACCGGACAAAAGGCCGTCTGTTTCATAGCCGGGGAAGACAGCCTGCCCAAGGGGTTTCACCCGGACTTCCAGATAGAACGCAAACCCCTTAAGCTCACCGACCTGCAGTATCGACCGGTGGACGGGCTCTATTTTTCCCAGCAACGTCATTTGCAGCGGTTGCGTGTTGCGGCGACCGAATCCGGTCTGATGTTGCACGAATCCGACATCAAACCCACAGACAGGTATCTCATGGAGCGTTTTATCACCGCTCCGCTTTCCGTTGTCGGGAACAGGTCGAACCGGCCGGGATATACGGAGCTGAAGAATCCGAAGCTGTCTCTTTCAGACTGTAAGCCGGCGTTCAGCTATCTCAGTCTGGATATCGAGACCGATGAACTGGAAGGGGAGGTCCTCTCCATCGCCTGTTGCGGCCAAGGCAGGGAAGAGATCCTGATGCAGGGCATCGGTTCCCAATGGCCTGCCGAGCTGCCGATACGCTGGTTCAGGGATGAACGCGCTCTCCTGTTGGGACTGTTTGATCGAATAGCCGCACTGGATCCCGACCTGATTCTGGGATGGAATATCATCAATTTTGATCTAGAAACCATCGGAAGGCGCTGTGCACACCATCGAATACCCTTCCGGCTGGGACGCGGTGGGGAGATTGCGGCTGTGCTTGCACCACAGCAATCGGGGCAGCACCGGATAGCATCGGTTCCGGGACGGGTGGTGCTGGACGGCATCGACAATCTGCGTGCTGCATTCTGGTCGTTCGAAAGCTTTTCGTTGAATCATGTTGCACACAAACTGCTCGGCAGAGGAAAGCTGATCGAAAATCAGGAAGGCAGGGGGCAGGAAATCCGGCGTCTGTTTCTGGAGAACAGACCCGCCCTGGCGGCCTACAACCTGGAAGACTGCAGGCTCGTCGAAGAGATCTTCCGGCACGCCGAACTGATAGACTTCGCCACCCAGAGAGCCGTAATGACAGGCCTCTCCCTGGGGCGCCAGGGGGGATCTGTCGCGGCCTTTGACAATCTGTACCTGCCCCGGCTGCACAGGCGGGGAGCGGTTGCCCATGATATCGGGGCCCTGCATTTCGATACGGCCAGTCCCGGCGGTTATGTGATGGATTCACAGCCGGGACTCTATGACAATGTTCTGGTCCTGGATTTCAAGAGCCTTTACCCAAGCATTATCCGAACCTTTCATATCGATCCCCTGGGTATGGCCAGGCCGGGGGCCGACCCTATACCGGGTTTTCTCGACGCCGGTTTTTCCCGGGATGAGACCATTCTTCCGGGCATTATTGCGGATCTGTGGAAAAGAAGGGATCTTGCCAAGCAGATGAACAACCGGCCGCTGTCCCAGGCGATCAAAATCATCATGAACTCCTTTTATGGTGTACTGGGCTCGAGCGGCTGCCGCTTCTACAATCCCGGTCTTGCCAGCAGCATCACCCGGCGGGGGCATCAGATCATCACAGAGAGCCGGGATTGGCTGGAGACCCAGGGACACCAGGTCATCTACGGCGATACGGACTCGTTGTTCGTCCATCTGGGTTCCGAATTCGGCGAAGAACCGGCTGTTGAAAAAGGCCATGGACTGGCGTGCAAACTCAATGCATGGTGGAAAGACAGGATACGGCAGGAATTCCGGCTTGAATCGTTTCTCGAGGTGGAGTTCGAAACCCATTTCATCAGGTTTCTCATGCCAACCATCCGCGGCGCTGTCACCGGCAGCAAGAAGCGCTACGCGGGTACGGTTCGAAGTGGAGCCGGCGAATACAGCCTCGTATTCAAGGGGCTGGAAACGGTACGCAGCGACTGGACACCCCTGGCCCGAAGTTTTCAACAGGAACTCTACCGCAGGATCTTTTTCAACAAGCCCTATCGGTCATACATCAGGGAGATCACCGAACAACTCAAGGGTGGCGAACTGGATAATCAGCTGGTCTACCGGAAGCGTCTGCGCCGCCCCCTTGAAAGCTACCAACGTAATATTCCGCCCCATGTCCAGGCAGCCAGAAAGTCCGGGGTGAAGAGCCGCTGGGTGAAATACTGCATAACCCTGAACGGCCCGGAGCCCCTGGACAACATCACCGGCCCACTGGACTACAGGCACTACATGGAACGACAACTGGCACCGGCCGCAGATGGCATACTCCATTTTCTGGACGAGAGTTTTGAGCACATTACCGCAGAACAGATGGATCTGTTCTGACGCAGAAGAAAAAAACCGCCGCTCAGTTCATTGGAATCAGGCTGACATTGACCGGCATGCTTTCTCCCGGGTCATAAGGCAATCTGCTCACGGCATTATGCCCTGCGTAACGGTATGTCACCCGGTAACCTGTGACCCGTTCCTGAAAATGCATTTTCTCGACGAATCGGCATGATCGCCGGTGCTGACTTTTGCGGCGTCGGATATCCTCTCCAATGGTGGCCGCCGACGTTTGCTCGCTCACCTCGGAGCGTTCGCATACCCGCCGGGTTACCGGCATGTTCACGGTTTCAAGAATGGGATCGACTCTGACCACCCGGGCCTCATCCCGAAAGACATTGGCATCTCCGGCCTGGATCAGGGGGGCATGCAGACAGCACAACGCTGAGAGCAGCATCGCTAACTTTGTTTTCATCTCATTTTCTCCATCGCATCCGTTTCCCGTCGATTCGGCACCCACAGCATGAGAAACACTGACACCTGCGGGAATCAGCGGATCCGGCGCTGCCAGTCCGTGATTCCCAACTGTGACAGACGACGTTTTCCCTTGGCCATTTGTGATGCATTGTCATAAACCATCAGTACGTCGAACCAGCCACCGGGTCGACGACGCCAGTCCAGGCGAACGTCTCCCAGTATGGGTTGCAGGCTGTCGACGTAGGCCGCTGCCCGGTAACGCCGCTTGAACCGGATAAGAAGCAGTTTCCCGCCGGGCCCGCTCCTGCCAGCCGCGGATCCGGTTCCGGAAGCAAGCATGTTGTCGAGGTGTCGCTTTATGTAGCCGCTGTACCGGACGGCCCCCGCCGGCAGCACTCCGCCCGACACCGGCACACGGGCCGGGCCATAGTTGTAAGCCCCAAGCGCCCGATGCAGGTTGCCCCCGTACCGATTCAGCAGTTCCCTGAGATATCGGGCACCTGCATCCACATTGGTGCAGGGGTCCAGCAATTGTTTGCGGCTTTCTATCCCCAGATGCCGGGCCGTGCCGGGCCAGAGGATCTGCATCAGCCCATAGGCATTTGCACTGGATCTGGCGAGGGGATCGAATGCGCTCTCGCCACGGGCTACCGCAAGCAACAGTATTTCCGGCAATCCATGAACCTGCGCCGCAGCCTTGAAACATTTTCCATAGGGAAAAACCGCAGTCACTTCCGGCCCGGAAGCTTCTTTTGCAAACAACTGCCAGGCATACTCCAGATCCGATGCCTTCGTCGGGGTGTCCAATGAAGCCGCGGCCTGAACCGACACAGAGACCACGACGGCGATGAGGGCTGCGGCGGTGCGGATCATGGCTGCCTAAAGAATCTTCAGGCCCGTGAGCCTTTCGATCCTTTCTATGGAGGCGAGGCGTTCCGGTTCGCTTCGATACAGAAGCATGACCTGAAATCCCCCCGGCCCTGTCCGTTGAATATCAACCGATACGTCAGCTACGCTGGCCAGGCGGTCCGCGAAACCCTGTGCTGCGCGCATGCTGTGAAAGGGGCTCCAAAGTCTGAATTGTCGGGGTTCAGTGCTCTGTGACAAGTCTGTGGCTTCGGACGTGGTGGTATTCGACTGATCCCCTTTCCTGGCATCCGGATAATTCGACTTTTCCAAATGATCCGGTTCATCTTTCGTTTCTCCCGGTCGCGGCGGCGCTTCATCGGGCACGACTGATTCATCGTTAATCTCTACGCTGTCAGGAGACCGACGAATGGCCGGGATTCCGGTCTCATCTGGTGGCGATTGGACTAATGCCATGATGGGTTGAATCGTTTGCCTGCCTTTGTCAGACAGGGCAAACACGAATGTTGCCACCAGGAGAACCCCCAGAATGAAGCCCGCGCCTCTGAGCATCACCGGACGCCCCTCTGTACCGCCCAGGCGATCTGGTTGGGATTGTCCGCCATCAGGCTGTCGAGCCCGCTCAACCAGGCGTTCAGCCTGTTGGCATCCGGCAGGCTGCCGGTACCCGGCGCGCAGGCCTCTGGAAGCAGATTCAGATGCCGTTCCAACCTGTTACCCAACGCACCGCTGCTGACCGCGATGGCGTAAAAGTCGGAATCATCGGGATCGGGTCCCGTAGAGAGACTGTAGACCTTCTCTCCCGTGGGGCGTGTTGCAACGGCATCTCTGCCGCAGTTCCCCGGGTAGATCAATGAAACCCCCTTTTCCGGTCGGTGCGAAATCACGAACAGTTGATCTGCATTCCGGGTTGTCACGATCAGAGCGTTACAGTCTGCGACGGCGCCCGGGCACCGCCCTTCCCCTCCCGGTGTCGATGGGGTTTTGCGCAATTTCATCCGCCCGATGAGAGGCCTTCGGGCATTACTTTCGGAGATGCGGTGATCTTCCGGGTCATAGGTCCTGAAGTAGGCTGCGGTATCCATACCCGACAGATGCTCGCCGCTTTGGCTGGGGTTGAGACGGACCCACACCTGCCGGAGTCCCGGCTGCAATGGATATGCCCTTCCGCGCAACACCATTGATGCCTCGCTCTCGTTCCCGGTCACACCCACCTCCTGATAACGGGAAAGATGGTTTCCGACCAGTTCCATCAGCTTGGACAGTGACGAATCCTCCGCGGTCTGTGAGTCCACGAATATCATTAACTCATGGGCCTGCTCCTGCTGGCGCAGCAGACAACTCAGATTGTTCGCCAGATAATCGGCGGCCAGGTCCGTCTGCCCCGGATCGAAGGGGAGCACCCTGAGCCCCCGCAGGGCCTCATCGTGCCGGCGGCGTTTCAGTGATTCCGTTTCCGCTGCGGTGAGCCGACCCTGCCAGCTCATGCCGAATCCACTCACCCACTCCTTTCCCTCCACGTCCAGGGCACGCACCGAGACATTGTGGCGCCCGTCTGGCAGGCGTCTCGTTTCAATCCCCAGGTAATAGTTCGCCTCCCGAACACCCCGGCAGTCGACGGCACTCAGTCGGCGATGATGGCGCGAGGGCTTTCTTCCCGGCCGCCAGGGCAGCGATATGCCGGGATTGTCGAGCAGGGCGTCGCGAATCTCCAGGCGCATGTTCTCGGTGAGTTCATCGATATCCGGCTGGACATCGGCACCGTCCAGCTTGACCACCAGGATGGGTTCTTTCCTGAATCTCGGGTGCTCACTCAGTTTATCGGTCAGATAGGGAACCAGATCCGCTTTAACCCATTCCTGCAGCGACTGCCCCGCCCCGTCCGGTTGGAACGGCCGCTGTAACTGAGGGACGCAACCGGAGAGAATAACCATCATCAAAAACCCTGTCGGAATCTTCATTTTCATCGGTTCCCCCTGCGCCTGACGTCTCCCTTCTCCGAAATCACGAGCACTCCGCCTGTCCCGCTGTTCACCAGGCTTCGAATCTGGAACTCCGTATCGGCAGGCAGATGCACCCCCCACACGGGCGGGGTTTCCGTTCCCGCGGGCGCAACCCTTTTGAAAAGCGCCAGATAGCGATCTGGCACGGTATCGGGCGACATCTCGTGAAATTTGCGGGGAAAAGCGGTATCGACAAACCCCGGGCCGTTCCCGCCCGTCGTCAATCGCCACGACTTGCGGTCCCGCATTGCGAAAAACACCACGGCACCCTTTTGTATAAGCCTTTCCAGGACGTAAGCGGACTCGAACCTGAGGCTGAACCCCTGCTCACGGTCCTCATCCGGATTACTGTTGCGCGGGGCCTTGTCAGGGGCCGGACTGGGCAGGGGGCGCAACTCGAAAACCGGCTCCGGGACCTGCGACATCCCCTTCCCCGCCCGGGATTGGGTGTTATCCCGATCCCCGGGCCGGGCATCGATAAGGGGCCGGTTCACATTCATCAACTCGGTGCGGGCCGATTGAAGCTGCCGGTGAAGTTGGCGTACCCGCTTTTTAAGATTCGCAGTCTCCGACTGGGTGTCCGGTTTCATCTCGGAATTTCCCTGGGCCTCCACGCCGTCCAAGGGCAGCGTGCGTACCAGCGCGAAAATGGCCGTCAGACAGAGCCCCAGGATCGCCATGAAGCGCATGACATCTGTCTGCAGTGTTTCACCGTCCGATGCGGAGCGGCCATGGAAACGGGGAGCGGCGGCGCCCGAGAAATACCGGTTCATCCCTGATCCCTTGACGCGTCGGAGGCATCCAGGCGTTGTATCGGTGCGCTCCTCAAGGACTGGCGTATGTCGTTCAGCAGAGACTCGACACGGTCCGCCTGAACCCGTTCTCTTGTGTCGTAGTAACGATTGAGCCGTGCGCCGATACGCAGGGTCTTGACCAGACGCATCAGATACCCCCCCGCGCCGCCGAGGATCGTGGTGGACAGGGCGGTCAGGATACCGCCATCGACCAGCCTTTCGAGTACGGTGATCGCCTGTCCACCATCGATCTGACCGGGTGTACCCAGTGCGTACAACAGGGCACTTCGCATCCCCACGGCGGTCCAGATAACACCGATGCCGAAGAACAGGCTGATCCACACATCGGTGAGACTCTCGAGCTGCGCCACCCGCTCCGGCGGCTGCTTCTCATCCAGACAGCGGACGAGCCTGCCCAGACCGTCGAGAAAGAATCCCAGCGTCAGTGCGAAGGGCACGATCGAAAGACCCAGATTGTTCCGCATCCAATCGAAAATCCTGATCAGCGGCGGCCAATGATTTTCGGTCAGGGATGCCTGCCCGAAAGCCGTGAGCAGGTACAAGGCGAGGAAGCCGAGTACAAGGCTCATGACAGCACCCATATAGAGGCCATCGATGAATCCTTTTCGATCCTTTCGCTTCATCCCGACCCACCTCACCGGGTCGGTCCGCATGCCATGCAGGTCGCTTCCAGAACCAGCTCCGCTTCACTGTACAGCTGATGTGCACGTTGATAGGACCGTCTGTCACCGCTGACCTTTAGCAACCCGATCTCTTTGTCCGAAAGCTCCGCCTTCATTTCCCGCATCAAGGCCGGCTGACGGGGACAGGCCTCAGAACAGACACTGTATTCCCCTATCATCGAGACGTACTTGACACCGAAGTAGCGGTTGTAAGTCTCCCTCGCCTGCCGTTTACTGAGCAGGCCCTCCTCATTGGCCCAGAGCAGGAAGTCGCTGAACTTCGCCTTGTTCTCCTTGCCGGGATCACCTTCGGCGATCGCCAGCAGTCGGACCAGGTAGTCATCGAAACGTGCTTCACAACCGGTTTCGAGGTCGAATCTCGCCGCGCTCATCGCCTGATC
>JAHEHQ010000053.1:0-3063 GCA_024644505.1 Gammaproteobacteria bacterium | reverse complement strand
GACCACCTCCTGCATCTCCGGCGTGATGGTGCCGAAGGATTGGTTCAACTGCTCCATCAGGGTTGCACGGCTGATCTCCTCCCGGGTCCGGGCAATCAGTTGAGAGGTTTCCTGCATGTCCAGGTAGATATCGGATGCCACCACGGCCAGCGAAGCGTTGGCCTTCGTGCCAGGACGGGCGACCAGTTTGTAATACTGGCTGAAGCGTGTACTGAGCCGCATCCCCGAACGCCCCCTCAATACCGGCCTCTGATCTTCGGTCTGCCCTGTCTGTTCGCCCAGGATCAGTTCCTGAAGAGACCATGCAGTCTTCTTTTTGCCGAGTTCTTTTCGCAGTCTTTTTTCCAGACTGTTGGATGTACTGTTTACCGCCTGTTCCATCTCCGGTAAACGATCCGCCATGATGTCCAGCATCTCCAGGTAGGTGGCGCCCAGTTGGCGCGCAATACGCTCACAACCCGGGTCTCCCTCACTGCCCTCGCACTTGCTGCCCTGGTAAAGCTGTTGCTGCTGATCCAGTCGCTGAATAACCGGCTGGAGACCGGTCTCCATCTCTTTTGCGACCTCACCCGTGTGCCGGATCTCCTCCAGCACGGTTGTGGGAAACAGCTTGATGGTGGGTGCCTGGCCCGCCAGCGCATCCATCCGGGGCAGCATCAACAACCCGCCGAGTGCGAGTAAAGGGATCAGATGATGGGAACCCTTGCAGGGGCCTGATACGGGAACGTTCATGAAACACCTCCTTGACTGTCTGGTTAATGATTAGACTAGTCAGGCATTCCTGAACGGCTGCTGAACAAGGAGGGGTAAGAAGGCAGTTATACCTGGGAACCTGCCCGGATTTCAGAATAAAACGTTGACGGACTCCCGGGTGCTATCTGTCGTCCCAGGCCGTTATCAGGGAGAGAATCATTTTCGCGGCCTCCGGCACTGCCGCGGCAACATCGGCGGTGGGGGCCTCCCCCCAGTCCAGGGAGAGGGGCTGTATCCCGATCAGGGCACGCTTCTGCGGAAAGTGCCCCGACAGCCGGGTGATATCCAACAGATCGGTAAGCCCCACTTCATGCACGCTCTTTCGATTACCCTTCAGATAGCCGTCCATGTCAGAACCCTCGAAGCAGGTGATCTCTCCCGGTCTCAGGCCCATGTGAGCGGCATCGACGACAATCAGGCGCTCATGAGCCGCCAGTTCACTTGCGAGCACAAAACTCAGGGTACCCCCATCCAGAAAGGTAACTTCCGGGGACTCCCGGCAGGTCTCCTGGAGGTGGTGGATGACGTGGATTCCCGCACCTTCATCGGTGAGGAGATTGTTTCCAATACCGAGCACCAGGGTTGTGGTCATGATTATGCCAACCGCCTCACATTTACCACCCGTCCGTTCCGATATGACACAATATATTGTGTCTTTGGTTTTTTCCTGTCGATTCCATCACTTAGAGAATTAGTGGGGATTTAACCTGTTGAAATGATTATATATATCCATTCTCTAATACACAAAAATGTGACTTGACACAGGCCGTTCCAGGCAATAATCTTTGCGAAAACAAACACTATATCTTGTGTTTTGCCTAGCCAATCTTGCAGCATGGCACAAGATATGGTGAAAACAATTGACAGGGCACCTGCTTTAGCCCGCTCCCATCTGCCGATAGTATATGAGAACCCGGGGGACCACCTGATAATGAAGACCGTTCACCTCAAAGCCGTACCTTCCACTGCCGCTGAGATCCCCCTGCAGGAAGCCTCATACGATATCTGGAAAACGAAATACCGACTCAAGGCAAAGAACGGCACCCCCGTCGATCAGGAGATAGACGACACCTATAAACGCATCGCCAGGGCGCTGGCCGAAACTGAAGAGACAGCGGAACTCCAGAAGAAATGGGAGGAGAAGTTTCTGTGGGCCCTGCGGCACGGTGCAATTCCCGCGGGACGCATCACATCCAATGCCGGCGCCCGGGAACACAAACCAGCCACATCCACCATCAACTGCACCGTCTCCGACACGATCCACGACTCAATGAACGAGATCCTGGGCAAGGTTCATGAGGCGGGCCTTACACTCAAGGCCGGCTGCGGCATCGGCTATGAATTCTCGACGCTGCGACCCAAGGGGGCCTATGTCAGCGGTGCCGGCGCCTACACCTCCGGCCCCCTCTCCTTCATGGATATCTACGACAAGATGTGCTTTACCGTCTCGTCCGCGGGTGGGCGGCGCGGCGCACAGATGGCCACGTTCGATATCGGGCATCCGGATGTCATGGAATTTATCCGCGCCAAGCGCGAAAACGGAAGGCTGCGCCAGTTCAACCTATCGTTGCTCATTACCGAGGAGTTCATGGAGGCGGTCAAGGCCGATCGAAAATGGGATCTCGCCTTCCCCATCACCCATGCAGAGGTCGAAGCGGACGGCCTGGACCTGGGTAATCCCGAACAGGTCACCTGGCGCGACTGGCCATACAAGAAGGATTACGTGGTCGACGGTACCGGCAAGGTCGCGTGCAAGATCTACAAGACCATCCGGGCGAGACGTCTCTGGGACGTCATCATGTCCTCCACTTACGATTATGCCGAGCCGGGGTTCATCCTTATCGACAAGGTGAACCACATGAACAACAACTGGTTTTGCGAAAATGTCAGAGCGACCAACCCCTGCGGTGAGCAGCCCCTCCCCCCCTACGGTGCCTGTCTGCTGGGCTCCATCAATCTCACGAAGTTCGTGCGCAACCCGTTCAGCAAGGATGCCTATTTCGATTGGGACGAGTACCGGCAGCTGGTGGCCGTGTTCACCCGCATGCTCGACAATGTCGTGGAGATCAACGGGCTTCCGCTGGAGGAACAGCGCAACGAAATCATGAGAAAACGCCGGCATGGTATGGGATACCTGGGGCTCGGATCGACGTTGACCATGCTCAGCATGGGATACGGCGATCAGGACTCCCTCGAGTTTACCGAGCGCGTCACCCGGGAACTCGCCCTTGAGGGTTGGCGAACCGGGCTCGAACTGGCCCGGGAGAAAGGCCCTGCCCCGATCATGGAAGAGGAATTCGAGGTGACGGC
>JAHEHQ010000338.1:1153-3527 GCA_024644505.1 Gammaproteobacteria bacterium | reverse complement strand
CTGCTGGTGATCAAGGTCGATCCCATCGAACGCACTGTCCTTTGGCGATGGGAGAACATGTTCTACGTCGCCATCGGCAGTTTCGTGGTGTCCCTGCTGGTCAGGGCGTTCAACGTGCAAAAGGCAAACCGCAGGGATCGCCGGGCGGCCAATCATGTCGACGTCGGCCGTGAGCCCCTGATGCAGATAGTGCTGCGGGAGCCGCGTTATCTCTATCCCCTGTCCGGCGCGGTGCTGCTGTTCACGCTGATATTTCCCAGCCTGTTTTCCACCTACCAGACCAACATCATGATCACGGCCCTGATGTACGTGGTGCTGGGCCTGGGCCTGAACATCGTGGTGGGGCTGGCGGGGCTGCTGGACCTGGGTTATGTGGCCTTCTATGCGGTCGGCGCCTACTCCTATGCACTGTTGAACTATCATTTCGACGTCGGCTTCTGGATGGCCCTGCCCATCGGGGCCCTGCTGGCCGCGCTCTTCGGTGTCCTGCTCGGCTTTCCCGTGTTGCGGCTCAGGGGAGACTACCTGGCGATCGTTACCCTGGGCTTCGGCGAGATCATCCGGCTGATACTGGAAAACTGGAACGAGTTCTCCCAGGGCCCCAGCGGCATCTCCAATATCTCCCGTCCCGGGCTGTTCGGTATCGAACTCTCCCTGGAGGGCTCCATCCTCTACATGTACTACCTGATGATCGCCATGGTGATCTTCACCATCTTCGTGGTCAACCGGCTCCAGGACTCGCGTATCGGCAGGGCCTGGATCGCCCTGAGGGAGGATGAGATCGCCTGCCAGGCGATGGGTATCGACAAGACCAAGACCAAGCTCACCGCCTTTGCCCTGGGCGCCACCTGGGCCGGTATGGTGGGTGTCATCTTTGCCGCCAAGACCACCTTCATCAACCCCGCCAGCTTCACTTTCCTGGAATCGGCGATCATCCTGTGCATCGTGGTCCTGGGGGGTATGGGTTCCATATTCGGGGTGATCGTCGGTGCCCTGATACTCATCCTGCTGCCCGAGCACCTGCGGGCCTTGTCCGAATACCGGATGCTGGCTTTCGGCTCCATCCTGGTGGTGATGATGATCTTCCGGCCCCAGGGGATCGTGGCCAATATCCGCCGTCACTACAGGTTCGAAAACCGGTCCGGGGATTCAGGCAAATGAGCGCGCCTGTCCTGAGGGTCGAGAACCTGAGCATGGATTTCGGCGGCATCCGTGCCATGAGCGAGCTGGACCTGGAGGTTTGCGCCGGGGAGATCGTCGCCCTGATCGGTCCCAACGGGGCCGGAAAGACCACCTTCTTCAACTGCGTGACGGGCATCTACAATCCCACCGGCGGCGACGTGTTCCTGCACCCCCCGGAGGGCAAGCCGGCGCGGCTGAACGGGCTCAAGCCCAACAAGGTGACGGAAAAGGGCATGGCCCGCACCTTCCAGAATATCAGGTTGTTCCAGAACATGACGGTGCTGGAGAACGTGATGATCGGCCGCCACTGCCGCACCCGTTCCCATATTGCCGGTGCCATCTTCAAAACAAAGGCCACCCGGCAGGAGGAGCGGGAGACGGTGGAAAAGAGCTACCGGATCCTGGAACGGGTCGGCCTGGCCGACGCCGTCAACGAGTTCGCCATGAACCTGCCCTACGGCGCCCAGCGGCGCCTGGAGATCGCCAGGGCGCTGGCCACCGACCCCTTCCTGCTGCTGCTCGATGAGCCGGCGGCGGGTATGAACCCCCAGGAGACCGCGGAACTCGATGAGCTGATCAAGCGCATCCGCGACGGCGGGCTTTCGGTGCTGCTGATAGAGCACGACATGAAGCTGGTGATGAGTCTCTCAGACCGTATCTTCGTCATGGACTACGGCAAGAAGATCGCCCAGGGCACACCCCAGGAGATCAGCGCCAACCCGGTGGTGATCAAGGCCTATCTCGGCGAGGATATCGATGCTTGAGCTGCGCAACGTCCAGGCCTATTACGGCAGCATCCAGGCCCTGAAAGAGATCAGCCTGGAGATCAACAGCGGCGAGATCATCACCCTGATCGGGGCCAACGGCGCGGGCAAGAGCACCACCCTGATGTCCATTTGCGGCATCGTGCCGCCCCGCTCCGGCGAGATCCTGTTCAGGGGGGAGCCGATCCAGGGCAAAAGCACCGACCAGATCGTCGCCATGGGCATCTGCCAGGTGCCCGAGGGCAGGCATATCTTCCCCGCCCTCAGCGTCAGGGAGAACCTGGACCTGGGGGCCTTCCTGCGCACCGACCGGGAGGGCATAAAGAAAGATCTGGACTACGTCTTCTCCCTGTTTCCGATCCTCGCCGAGGACGACGGGGCCGACTGCGCCATCTCCGTCGAGGACGACGGCGTCGGCGCGGGCCCCG
>JAHEHQ010000338.1:0-1143 GCA_024644505.1 Gammaproteobacteria bacterium | reverse complement strand
CCGGCGGCACCCTCAGCGGCGGTGAGCAGCAGATGCTGGCCATGTCCCGGGCCTTGATGGCCCGGCCCCAGCTGCTGCTCCTCGACGAACCCTCCATGGGCCTGGCACCCCTGATCATTCAGCAGATCTTCAGCATCATCAAACAGATCAACGAGGAGCACAACACCACCATCTTCCTGGTGGAACAGAATGCCAATCAGGCGCTGCGCATCGCCAACAGGGGCTACGTGATAGAAAACGGCAAGATCATGATTTCCGATGCGGCTGATCGGCTGCTGAGCAATCCTGAGGTTCAGAAGGCGTATCTTGGAATGTAGTAACTAGTTACTAGTACGGTAGCCTGCGTTGAGCGTAGCGAAACGCGGGTAAAAAAAGCACCACATCCAAGTTTATTTCGAAACCCGCGTTTCGCTCCGCTCTACGCAGGCTACGCTGTTTTGGCCCTTGGCCCTTGGCCCTCGGCCCTCGGCCCTATTCCACAATCTTCACCCCCTCCTCGGTGCCGAGGACCAACACATCCGCCGGCCGAAGCGCAAAAAGCCCGTTGGTAACGACCCCGGTGATGTTGTTGATGTCCTGTTCGAGGCTGGTGGGTTCCATGATCTGCAGGTTGTGGACGTCGAGGATGATGTTGCCGTTGTCCGTGACGAAACCCTCCCGCCACACCGGGGTGCCGCCCAGTTTGACCAGTTGCCGGGCCACGAGGCTGCGGGCCATGGGGATGACTTCAACCGGGAGGGGGAAAGTGCCCAGGACGTCGACCAGTTTGCTGCCGTCGGCGATGCAGACGAAATTACGGCTGGCGGCGGCGACGATCTTCTCCCGGGTAAGGGCGCCCCCACCGCCCTTGATCAGGTGAAGGTGACGATTCGATTCGTCCGCGCCATCCACGTACAGGTCGAGCTCTCCGGCGGCATTGAGGTCCAGCACGGGTATGCCATGGGACTTCAGGCGGCCCGTGGAGGCCTCTGAACTGGAGACCGTGGCCTCGATCCGGCCTTTCACACCCGCGAGCAGGTCGATGAAGTGATTGACCGTGGAACCCGTGCCGACGCCGATGATACCGCCGGTCACGTATTTCAGCGCGGCTTCCGCCGCCATGCGCTTGAGGTCGTCCTGGGACATGATTGCCGGTTCCTATAT
>JAHEHQ010000052.1 GCA_024644505.1 Gammaproteobacteria bacterium | reverse complement strand
GCCTGACTGCGTTGCGAAAACTTGAAAGATAATGAATATTCCTGCGTTTCCGCGCCTTGCCAGGCGGGCGCCTCGACGCCCCAAATTCATGGACTTATTATTTCGCGAGCCCTAACCCCAGAACGGCATTCCTGAAGATTCGCGGGTCCATGGGTGCCGGGGCAGTCCGTATTATCGGCTCGAACTCCATCTGGGCGAGTATGTCCCGTTCAAGCTCGATACCGGGCGCGATCTCCATCAGTTCCATACCATCGGGCGCCAGCCGGAAGAGGGCCCTTTCGGTAACGTAGTAAACGGGTTTGCCATGTTCGCGGGCCAGGCTGCCGCTGAAGGTGAGGTGCTCGACCCGCTCCACGAACTTGCGTATCTGCCCCTCCTGAAGGATCTCCAGTTCACCGTCATGGATTCGGAACCGGCAGCCCACTGAGGTGAAGGTGCCCATGAAAACCACCATCCGTGCGCTTTGACTGATGTTGATGAATCCACCCGCACCGGCCATGCGGGGGCCGAAGCGGCTGACGTTCACGTTGCCCTCCGCATCCGCCTGGGCCAGACCCAGAAAGCACTGATCGAGTCCGCCGCCGTCGTAGAAGTCGAACTGGGAGGGCTGGCTGATGATGGCTTCCACATTCGCCGATGCGCCGAAACTCAGTCCGCCCGCGGGAACACCGCCGATACCTCCGGGTTCCACCGTCAGGGTGAAGTTGTCCATGATGTCCTCTTCATGGGCAACCGCCGCCACGGCCTCCGGCATGCCGATTCCCAGGTTCACGATGGCATCCCGGTCAAGCAGCATCGCCCCGCGGCGTCCGATGATCTTGCGTTGATCCAGGGGCAGCGCGGCCCCGGGTATCTCCCTGCTTCTCACTTCCCCGGTGTACAGGGGATTGTAGGCCTCGCCGAACGTCTGCATGTGGTGTTTGGGATCTGCGACCACCACGCTGTCCACCAGTATTCCCGGGATCTGGACCATCTGGGGATGCAGCGTGGGATGCTCGATAAATCGCTCCACCTGCACAATGACCTTTCCCCCGCTGTTTTTCACCGCCTGGGCAATGGCGAGGACCTCCAGGGTGAGCGCCTCCCGCTCCATGGTGATGTTTCCATGGGCATCGGCGCTGGTGCCCCGCAATAGCGCCGCGTCAATGGGAAACGCCTTGTAGAAAAGATACTCCTGTCCGTCCACCTCCATGAGCCTGACAAGATCCTCCGAGGTGATGCCGTTCAGCTTGCCGCCGTCCACCCGCGGGTCCACAAACGTTCGCAGACCCACGTGGGTCAGGGTACCGGGTTTGCCCGCCGCGATATCCCGGAAAAGGTGGGTGATCACGCCCTGGGGAAAGTTGTACCCCTCGATGAGATTCTCGTGCATGAGACGGCCCAGTGCCGGGACCAGCCCCCAGTGCCCTCCGATCACCCTTTTTACCAGTCCCTGGTGCCCCAGATGATTGAGCCCCCGCTCCTTGCCGTCCCCCTGGCCGGCGGCGAACACCAGGGTGAGGTCACTGGGTTGACCGCTGGACAGAAAGCGCTGCTCCAGGGCAATGGCCAGCGCCTCGGGAAAACCGGTGCCGACGAATCCGCTGGTGGCCAGGGTGGCATTATCGGGTATTGCCGCCACCGCATCCGCGGCCGGGACCGGCGTGATGGTTCTTTCACTCATGGGAGGTGTTCTCCTCTTTATGAGGGATTGTTTTCGTGATTGTATTGATTGTGATGGTAATGGGTTTGGTGATTGGAAGTAAGCGGTTATTAGTTATCAGTTATCAGTTGACGGTTGACGATTGACGGTAAGAAAATTTCAACCGTCAACCGTCAACCGTCAACCACCAACCATCGTATCCATCAATGATTCGAAAATGGAGACAACCGCCTCAACGCCCTTTCCCTGCGCGCCTCCTCCCTGGCCAGATTCTGCAGGGTCTCCTCGACGAAAGCCAGATGGTTGTGGGCAGCCTGGCGGGCCCGTTCCGGTTGTCCCTCGACAACGGCGGTCATCAGTGCATGGTGCTGCTCCCTGAGCAGCTTGTAGATGCCCGGCTTCGCATAGAGTTTGTCCAGGCTGAATGAAATGCTCTCCCGCAGCAGGGTGAACAGGTCCCGCATGACATGCAGCAGTACGACGTTGTCGGCGGCTTCCGCGATGGCCAGGTGAAACTCGGTGTCCGCCTTGGCCTCGGCCATGGGGTCCTCGCAGTTGTGCATCTCCATCATGGTCTCATAGCGTTCCCTGATAATTGTCTTGTCCGCCTCAGTGCGTCTCATGGCGGCGTAGTAGGCAGCCAGACCCTCCAGGGCGTGTCGTACCTCCAGGATGTCGTATCGGGTTTCCGGGCGTTGCAGGAAGATCTCCAGCAGAGGTTCGGTGAACGAGGGATTCAGGCTCTCGTCGACGTAGGTACCGCCGCCGCGGCGGGTTTTCAGCAGGTTTCGGGCCGCCAGTTTCTGTATGGCTTCGCGCAGGGAGGGGCGTGAGACGCCAAGCTTTTCCGCAAGCTGACGTTCCGACGGCAGTTTTTCTCCGGGTTTGAGAACACCTTCCAGAATCATGATTTCCAGTTTTCTGGCAATGGTATCTGCGATTCTCGGTTGGTCCATGGTTGCATGCCCCGAATGTCTCAGTGGTCAGACCAATTGCCTGGAGAGTATAACTCAGGAATCAGATCCCGTGTAACACCCGGTCCCGGCGAAGATGGTTCTGGTAGAGGCTCAATTTTGAACTATCATCATTCAGGTATTTTAATAATGGCTAATGAAGCCAGAATTTTTTCTTGACAGAAATGCCTGTATGCTTAATTCTTGACTGGTATTACCACTTATCCAATAGTCTCTGAGTTCTTCTTCAGGGCTGCCCGTGCCAAATATCCGGCCTGGCGTTACGGCCTAACCGTCAACCGATAACCGGGGTGCTGAATTGTCCGAACGATCCTATCCAGAGAGACCTGAAAGCGTCTATTTCTTCGGTACCTGCCTGATAGACCTGTTTTATCCGGGGGCCGGCATGGCAGGGATCGAGCTGTTGCAGCGGGAAGGCTTGAACGTGATTTTCCCCCAGGCCCAGAGTTGCTGCGGCCAGCCGGCCTATAATTCCGGATACCGGGACGAGGCGAGGGCGGTGGCGCGCAACCAGGTCCGGCACTTTCCAAAACCTTACCCGGTGATAGTGCCCTCGGGCTCCTGTGCCTCCATGCTGCGGAATCGCTATCCCGGTCTTTTCGAGGGTGATCCCGATGAGGGGGCGGCCGTGGGGTTTTCGAAACGGGTATATGAACTGACCGAGTTCCTGGTGCATGTTCTGAAGGTGGAGTTGACCGATCTGGGGCCGCCGATGAAGGTGACCTGGCACGGCAGCTGTTCCATGCAGCGGGAGATGGGGCTGCGTGAAGAACCCCGGCAGCTGCTTGCCCAGCTGGGCAATGTGGATCTGCGGCCCCTGGAGAGGGAGCGGGAATGCTGTGGCTTCGGCGGCACCTTCTCCATCAAGCTGCCCGAGATATCCGCCGCCATGGCGGGGGACAAGGCCGGTGACGTGGAGCGCAGCGGTGCGGAGGTCCTGGTGTCCGGGGATTGCGGCTGTCTGATGAACATCGCGGGAACCCTCGAGGCACGGGGGCGGCGGGTGGCGCCCAGGCACATTGCCGAATTCCTGTGGGAGAGAACCCATGACAAAGGCTGATTTCCGCGCCGGTGCCGCCCGGGCGGTAGGTGACGTCCAATTGCGCAGTAACTTTCGCCGCGCCATGGACGGGCTGATGGAAAAGCGCGCGGCGCAGTTTGCCGACGGGGAGGAACTGGAGAGGCTCAGAACGCTCGGGGAGAGCATTCGCAGCCGCTCACTGGCCAGGCTGCCGGAACTGCTGGTGCAGCTCGAGAATAACTGCCGCGAAAACGGCATCCAGGTTCACTGGGCGGAGACGGCGGAGGACGGCAACCGGATCGTACTGGATATACTGAAACGGCGTAATGCCAAAACCCTGGTAAAGGGCAAGTCCATGGTGTCGGAGGAGATGGAGCTGAACCATTTCCTCGAGGCGCAGGGCATCGAAACCCTGGAATCGGATCTGGGGGAGTACATTATTCAGCTCGCGCAGGAGATGCCTTCCCATATCGTGATGCCGGTGATCCACAGGAACACGGCACAGATTGCCGAGTTGATGGAGCGCAAAATCGCAGGTGTTTCCTACACCGAGAACCCCGACGAGCTCTGCAGAATCGCGCGTAAGGTGCTGCGTGAGAAGTTTTACAAGGCGGATGCGGGGATCAGCGGTGTTAATTTTGCCGTTGCGGAAACGGGAACCCTGTGCCTGGTGGAGAACGAAGGCAACGGCCGCATGAGCACCACCGCTCCAAAAACCCATATCGCGGTGATGGGCATCGAGAAGGTCGTCGAGCACCTCCAGGACGTCCCGCCGCTGTTGAGCCTGCTGACCCGATCGGCGACGGGACAGCCTATCACCACCTACTTCAACATGATCAGTTCGCCACGCAGGCCGGGAGAGCAGGACGGACCCCAAGAGGTGCATCTGGTGCTCCTGGACAACGGGCGTTCACGCATACTCGCCGACCCCGAACTCAGGCCGACGCTTCGCTGCATACGCTGCGGTGCGTGCATGAACCACTGCCCGGTTTATACCCGTGTCGGCGGTCACGCCTACCAGGCGGTGATTCCCGGACCCATCGGCGAAATTCTGACGCCCCAGCTCAGGGGGCTCGATGTGCGGGGTGACATGCCGTTCGGTTCCACCCTGTGCAATGCCTGCGTCGAGGTCTGCCCGGTGAGGATTCCCATCGTAGACATACTGCTGCGGTTGCGTGCCGAGGCCAACAGTCCCGAGCAGGGGGGATCGGTCAAGGGTGCGGGTGCCAAACGCGAGGGTAAGGAGGCCATGGCCTGGAAAGGCTGGCAGGCGATGCATGCTTCCGGCGCCGTATACAACGGGCTCTCGAGGCTGCTGGCAAAGACCGGCAATATGATGCCCGGTTCCGTTGGGCCATTGAAAGCCTGGACTGCCACCCGCACCAAACCCCGGTTCGCGGCCCGGACGCTGCATCAGATGACCAGAAAACGGGGTATTCCCGATGAGTGATCAGAGTCGAAACCGAATACTCGAGCGCATGCGCGAGGGATTGCAGGCCACGCCGCATCCAGGCTCGGATTTTTCCGTGCTGGCAGAAAAACAATGGCCTCCGGAAGCACGGGTAAAGATGCTGCGCCAGCGCCTGGAATCGGTCAACGGCCAGGTTCACCTGTGCAGCCGCGAAGGTTGGGTCGCTGAACTGCAGAATCTGCTTTCCGGAAAGGCGGTGAGCAACCTGCTTTACGCACCGGGGACGGAGCACGGCAGTGAACTCGAAAGGTCTTGGCCGGGCGACGATGCCGGGTTGCCTTCACTGCTTTCCACAATGGAGGAAGATGTGGATTTCCGGGAGCGCGTATTCGATGTGGATGCCTCCCTGACCGGGACCATCGGCGGAATCGCCGAGACCGGGACCCTGATATTGTGGCCGACACCCAGGGAGCCGAGGTTGATGTCCCTGGCCCCCCCTGTGCATGTTGCGCTGCTGGATGCGGTCAACATACACAATACGTTCTGGGAGGCGATAAACCAGAGACAGTGGGCCGACGGCATGCCCACTAATGCCTTGTTGATATCCGGCCCTTCCAAGACCGCCGACATTGAGCAGCACCTGTCCTACGGCGTGCACGGGCCGAAAGAACTCATCGTCCTGATCCGGGAATAGACAGCTTCAATATGCCTGAGAAATACGAGCAGCTTTACCGGGACCTGAGCGGATCGATACCCGAATCCCGCCTGATACGGGATCCGCTGCGCACCCTCGCTTATGGCACGGACGCCAGTTTTTACCGGTTGATCCCTCAGTTGGTGGTCAAGGTGGAAAACCAGGATGAGGTGGTAAACCTGCTCCAACTCGCCCACCGCCACGAGACCCCCGTCACCTTTCGTGCCGCCGGCACCAGTCTGTCCGGGCAGGCCATCTCCGATTCCGTGCTCGCGGTGCTCGGCAACGGCTGGCAGGGGATAGAGATCAACCCGGACGCCAGTGAGATACGGCTGCAGCCGGGCGTGATCGGCGCCACGGCGAACAGCCGGCTGGCACCCTTCAACAGGAAGATCGGACCCGATCCCGCATCCATCAATGCCGCGAAGATCGGCGGTATCGCCGCAAACAACGCCAGCGGCATGTGCTGCGGTACTGCCCAGAACAGTTACCGGACCCTCGCAGGCATGCGCATCGTCTTTGCCGACGGGACCGTTCTTGATACCCGCGACGAAGCGAGTCGCAGGGCCTTTGGGGCTTCCCATGACGCACTGCTGGGGCGCATCTCCGGATTGGCTGCGGAGGTGAAGGCGAATCCGCAACTGAGTGAAAGGATACGGCACAAGTACCGGCTGAAGAACACCACCGGTTACAGCCTCAACGCCCTGCTGGATTTCGATTCTCCCATAGACATCATCCAGCACCTGATGATCGGCTCGGAGGGAACGCTTGGGTTCATATCTGACATCAGCTACCTGACCGTGCCCGACCATCCCCACAAGGCCACCAGCCTGGTCCTGTTTCCGGATGTAGAGACGGCCTGTGAGGCCGTGGCGGCATTGAAGGGGACACCGGTGGACGCCGTGGAGTTGATGGATCCCGCGGCATTGTGGTCGGTCCGGGACAAGCCGGGAATGCCGGCATACCTGACAGAACTCGATGAAGAGGTCAGCGCCCTGCTGGTGGAGACCCGGGCAGAAGATCCCGGTATTTTGAGCCAGCAGGTCGCCCGGATTGAGCAGGTGCTCGCTTCCTTCGAGACAGTGCGTGACCTGGTGTTCAGCCATGACAGCAAGGCGTGCGAATCGCTGTGGAACATCAGAAAGGGCCTGTTTCCCGCGGTGGGGGCGGTGCGTGTCACGGGCACCACCGTCATCATCGAGGATGTGGCCTTTCCGGTACCCGAACTGGCCAACGCCGTCCGGGATCTACAGGCGCTGTTTCGCGAGTATCACTACCACGAGGCATTGATCTTCGGCCACGCCCTCGAAGGCAATCTGCATTTCGTGTTCACCCAGGATTTCGACATCCCGTCGGAGGTGGAACGGTACCGGGGACTTATGGAGGCGGTCTGCAGCCTGGTGGTGGACAAGTATCAGGGTTCCCTGAAAGCCGAGCACGGCACCGGGCGCAATATGGCCCCGTTCGTCGAGATGGAATGGGGGCGGGATGCCTATCGGTTGATGCAGGAACTGAAACGGGCCCTGGACCCGGCGGGGCTGCTCAATCCCGGGGTGCTGCTCAACGACAATCCCCATGTCCACCTGGAGAATCTCAAGCCTCTGCCCGCCACCGACCCCATCGTCGACAAGTGCATCGAGTGCGGTTTTTGCGAGGCGGTCTGTCCTTCCCGGGACCTGACACTGACCCCGCGCCAGCGCATCGTCGTAAACCGGGAGATCTCGCGCCTGCAATCCAATGGGGGCGAACCGGAGCGGCTGGCACAGTTTGAACAGGCCTATCAATATCAGGTACTCGATACCTGTGCCGCCGACGGCATGTGTGCCACCCGCTGTCCGGTGGAGATAGATACCGGCCGGCTCACCAAGGAGAAGCGTGCGCGGCTGGCGGGCGATACCTCAAACAAGGTGGGCCGATGGGTCAGTGAGCATTTTTCCCTGGTGTCCGGTGTTACCAGGCTTGGCCTGGGTATGGCGTCCGGCAGCCAGGCGTTGTTAGGGAACCGCATCATGGAAAGCCTGACCGGTTCCATGCGCGGTCTGTCCGGCGACAGGCTGCCGCTGTGGAATCGATGGATGCCGGGGCCGGCCCAGTCCCTCGAAACACCCCAAAGAATGGAGGATACCGCGCCTTGCGTGGTCTATTTCCCCAGCTGCGCCAGCCGCACCATGGGTCCGGCCAGGGAGGATACGGAGCGGGATGCCCTGCATCGCGTCACTCTGCGGTTGTTGGCCAAGGCGGGTTACCAGGTCATCTACCCTGCGGATCTCGACCGGCTTTGTTGCGGCATGCCGCTGAACAGCAAGGGTCTGAAGGCATCGGCGGGTGCCATGATGGAACAATTGGAGCAGCAGTTGCTTTCGGCCAGCCAGGGCGGAAAGTATCCGGTACTTTGTGACACCAGCCCCTGCACACAGAGAATGCGTGAACACCTCGATCCCCGAATCAGCACGTACGAGCCGGTGGAATTCATTCAGCTGTTTCTGAAAAGGAGGCTGAGAATCCGCAAACAGGCAGGGACCATTGCGTTGCATACCACCTGCAGCAGCCATAAGATGGGCCTGTCAGGGGCGATGCGGGAACTGGGTGAGGCCTGCGCAGAGCAGGTGATCGTACCCGATGACATAGCCTGCTGCGGATTTGCCGGCGACCGGGGTTTCAGTTTTCCGGAACTCAATGCGTCGGCGCTGCAGGGGCTGAAAGCTGCGTTGGCAGAGACCTGTGAAGCGGGCTATTCGAACAGCAGGACCTGCGAGATAGGGTTGTCATTGCACAGCGGCATCCCCTATCGTTCGATCGTTTATCTGGTCGACCGTTGTTCCGAAGCTGCTGAATGAAGCAGGCACGTTAAAATAAAATAAAGTGGGAAACGGTGATAATGCCCATCGAATAACTCATGCCGTTTCCGATAAAACCGAGGCTTCAGCCTCATTAAACCCCACCATAGGAGAGTATGAATGAACCTGAAACAAAAGCTTCTACGATTGGCCACCGCCACCACGGCGGCCGCCGTAGTCGGACTGGCACTGAGCCCCAGTTCGGTGCTGGCCATCGACAAGGTGCGTTGGCGCATGCCCATCGCATTTCCCTCCAACCTGCCGGCCCTGGGTACGCCTTCCCAGTACGCCGCTGAACAGCTCAAGCTGGCCAGCGGCGGTGCCATGCAGGTGCGTGTGTACGAACCCGGAAAACTGGTGCCGGCCTTCGATATCCTGGCGGCGGTGAGCGACGGCAAGACCGAGGCCGGGTACACCTGGATCGGCTATGACCAGGGCAAGGTGCCGGCGGTTCCCCTGTTCGCGGCCGTACCCTTCGGCCTCAAGCCCTGGGCCTACATGGCCTGGTACTACGAGGGCGGCGGACACGACATGCTGCAGGAGGTCTACGCCAACAAGGGCTTCAAGGTGCATGCCGAGCTGTGCGGCATTATCGGTCCTGAAACCGCAGGCTGGTACAAGCAGCCCCTGGAAAGCCTGGATGACTACAATGGCCTGAAGATACGTTTCGCGGGTCTGGGCGGGAAGGTGCTTCAACAGTTGGGTGCCTCGGTGACCATGATGCCGGGCGGCGAACTGTTCCAGGCGCTGGAGAAGGGCACCATCGACGCCACGGAGTTTTCGCTGCCGGTCATCGATCAGCGGCTCGGTTTCGACAAGGTGGTGAAATTCAATCTCTTCCCGGGTTGGCATCAGCCTTTCACGGCCCAGTACATGCTCATCAACAAGGGCAACTGGGACAAGCTCGGTGACGACACCAGGGCACTGGTGCGCAATGTCTGCATGGCCTCGGTGGTCAAGGGCCTGGCCGAGAGTGAGTATCTGCAGGGTGCCGTGATCGCCGGTTTCCCCGGGAAAGGGGTTTCGGCACAGAAACTGTCGCCTGAGATCCTCGCCGAATTGAAGAAGGTCACCGAGACGGTGCTGGCGGAGGAGTCTGCCAATGACGCCGACTTCAAGCGCGTCTACGAGAGCCAGCGGGCCTTCCATGACCAGTATCGTGTCTGGGAGGATCTGGGTTACCTCCCCGCGGATATGTAACCCACCATACTAGACAGTGTCTATTCAGAAACACATGTTTTTCAAGAACTCCGTCGTCCCGGCGAATGTCGGGATCCAGTCAAGAACTCCGTCATCCCGGCGAATGCCGGGATCCAGGGAGTTCAGCAAGTTACTGGATTCTGGCATTCGCCAGAATGACGAAAACAGCAGTTTCCAGACGGACACCAGAATAGTGACGGAGTACTAATTCCCGGGTTGCCGGTCCTTCGGCCGGCGCCCGGGAAGATCACCCCCACTCACAAGCCGGAGATTGTCATGGCCGAGAAAGAACACCCTGTGGGTGTAAGTCATCTCCCCGATGTTGCCCATCACGTTCGTCTGCCGACCACGCGCACCTCGCTGTTCCTGGATCGTATACTGGATTGGGTGGGGACCGTTTTCTCCTGGCTCTGGATAGCGGTGATGGTGGTCATCCTGGTCAGCGTCATATCCCGCTATGTCTTCGGCCAGGGGTCCATCATGATGGAGGAGATCACCTGGCATCTCTATGGCGCCGCCTGGCTGGTCGGCCTCTCCTATGCACTGGTGCACGACGATCATGTGCGTGTCGACGTGCTTCACGAACTTTTCACGTCCAGGACCAAGGCGAAGGTTGAGCTTTTCGGCATCCTGTTTCTGCTCCTGCCGTTCCTGGTCATCTTCTTCTGGGACTCGATCCCCTACTTCTGGCAGGCCCTGGAATTGAACGAAAGTTCCCAGGCACCCGATGGACTGCCGGCCCGATGGGTGCTGAAGTTTTTTCTTCCGTTCTCACTGTTTCTTCTGATCGTCGGTGCCATTGCACGCTTACTCAAGTGCACCGCGCAGTTGTTTGGGCGCCCGGCGCCGCTGCGCAATGATCCTTTCGTCAAAGGCGCTTCGTCGAACCCCCCGTCAGATCAATAATTAAAAGGGAGAAAGCCCATGTCACTTGAAGAGATCATGGTCATCGGCATGTTCCTGACCTTTATCGGGTTGCTGTTCACCGGCTACCCGGTGGCCTGGGTGTTGGGGGGCACGGCGATAATCTGGGGTCTGATCGGCGTTATCTCCGTTGAGTACCTGGGCGCCGACATCTGGTTTACCTGGAACAGCAGCGTCTCACTGATTCCCGAGCGGGTCTGGGATATCGTCGCCCGGGAAACCCTGGTGGCGCTGCCCATGTTTATCTTCATGGGTATCATGCTGGACCGCTCGGGGGTCGCCGAGAACCTGATGAAGAACATGGTGAAGCTGTTCGGCGGCGTGCGCGGCGGTTACGCGGTCACCGTGGTGGTCATCGGGGTACTGCTGGCCGCGAGTACCGGCATCATAGGCGCCTCGGTGGTGTTGCTGGGCATGCTCTCCCTGCCGGTCATGTTGGAAAGCAACTATGACAAATCCCTGGCAGTGGGCACTTCCTGCTCGGTGGGCACATTGGGAATCCTGATCCCGCCCTCCATCATGCTGGTGCTCATGGCGGATCGTCTGGCCGACCCCAGCGCCTCGGTGGGGGACCTGTTCATGGGGGCGTTTTTTCCCGGCTTTCTGCTTGCCGGTCTGTATATCACCTATATTCTGGTTTACGCCTGGATGAAACCGGAAGTCGCACCCATACCCAAGAATGT
>JAHEHQ010000051.1 GCA_024644505.1 Gammaproteobacteria bacterium | reverse complement strand
GAATAAATCACTGAGTCCTGCTGTATGCAGTGCATTGCGTCCTTTTGGTACGGGACCTTTCCGATGCTGAAAATAGAGAATCTTAACCAGTACTACGGTCAATCCCACACCCTCTGGGATCTTGACATCGAGGTACCGGAAGGTAAGTGCACCGTCCTGATGGGTCGCAACGGCGTGGGCAAGACCACGCTGCTTCAATGCATCATGGGTCTGCTTCCGGTGAAATCGGGCAGCATGGACTACGCGGGTACGGACCTTGTCATGGCCGGCGCAGAGCAGCGTGCCGGACTGGGTATCGGTTATGTGCCCCAGGGCAGGCAGATATTTCCCCTGCTCAGCGTGGAGGAGAACCTGCTCATCGGTCTTCCGGCGAGACGCGACGGCCTGCGCCGGATTCCCGATTTCATCTATGAGCTCTTCCCGGTACTGTCCGAGATGCTCGGCCGGCGCGGCGGAGATCTTTCGGGCGGCCAGCAGCAACAACTGGCCATAGGACGCGCGCTGGTCACGGATCCCAGGCTGCTGATCCTGGACGAGCCCACGGAAGGCATTCAGCCCAATATCGTTGCCGACATCGGCGAGATCGTGCGGCGGCTCAACCGGGAGATGGGGCTCACCGTTCTGCTGGTGGAACAAAAGCTGCCGTTCGCGCGCCGTGTCGCCGATCGCTTCTGTTTGCTGGATCGCGGCCGCAACGTTTCCGGTGGTATGATGGAGGAGCTCAACGACGAGCTGATCCAACAGTACCTGACTGTATAGTTTTTTCGAATATGGAGGCCTTGTCATGAAAGCCAAACCCATCTTTGTAGTGCCGTTGCTCCTCATGGCGGCGGACGCCCAGGCCCATGTGGCCGATATTGAGCCCATCGGGCATGCCCTGGAGCACAGCTGGCTGCTGCTGCTTCTGCTGCCGGTGCTCGGGCTTCTGGCACCGCTTTTCCGACGCCGCTAGTTCGAAAAATTCTTGGCTGAACCGGCGATACGGTTATCCCGCGGCCAAGGCTGGCGGGCAGGGATGCGGCTGGGCTTTAGCGCAGGCGAAAAACGCACGATACTTAGCGGGCGCAGCCGGCATGGACCGCTCTCGGTGCAGCGGCCCTTCTATCCGGAGGGGGATGTGTGCCATGTCTATCTGCTGCATCCGCCGGGCGGCGTGGTAGGGGGGGACGGGCTGGCGATCGAGGCCCATGCGGCCATCGGGTCGCGTGCGCTGATAACCACACCGGGCGCTACCAAATTTTACCGGAGCGCAGGTGAAACGGCATACCAGTCGCAGACCCTTCGGGTGGAATCCGGGGCTGTGATGGAGTGGCTGCCCCAGGAGAATATCTTTTTTCCGGGCGCGCTCGTGGAGCTGCGGACCCGTGTGGAATTGCAGGGTGATGGCCGTCTTGCGCTCTGGGAGATCCAATGTCTGGGGCGGCCGGCGGTGAAGGAGGTGTTCGATCAGGGTCATATCGACAGCCGCATGGAGATCTATCGTGACGGCCGGCCCCTGGTGTTGGAAAGGTTGCGTATCGATCCGGCCAGCCGTCTGCAATTGTCCTCAATGGCTGGGATGGCAGTCGGCGGCACTCTTATTATCAGTCATGCCGCAGATGCGGAGCTGGAAAACTGCCGGGAAATCATGGCTGCCCAAGGCACGGATCATGCCGGTGCCACGCTGCTCGATGATCTCCTGGCGGTGCGATACCTCGGAAACTCCACCGAGCAGGCTCGCCGTCTCTTCACGCGGGTGTGGCAACAGGTCCGTGGGACCACTGTGGGGCGCAAACCCTGTTCGCCGCGCATCTGGGCCACGTGAAACAAGAGTGTAGGAGAAACAATCCGCGATGGAACTGACACCGAGAGAAAAAGACAAACTGCTGCTCTTCACGGCGGCGCTGTTGGCGGAGCGCCGCAAGGATCGCGGCCTGAAGCTTAACTACCCGGAGGCTGTCGCCTTTATCAGTGCGGCTATCCTCGAGGGGGCCCGTGACGGACGCACGGTCGCCGAGTTGATGGATCACGGCCGTACGCTGCTGGGCCGTGAAGATGTGATGGAGGGCGTGCCGGAGATGATCCCGGAAGTGCAGGTCGAGGCCACCTTTCCCGACGGCACCAAGCTGGTGACGGTGCATGATCCCATTGTCTGACTACCAGTTTCTGCTCGTGAGTGGCGAACGCGTTGATCTTGAAAGGTTGTATGGCCGGCACGCACAAGCCGGGGACGCCGTGAATACATCCCTGTAGGCTTGACGGCGGCATCCCTGCCTGTGCGTGCCGGCCATATAACCTGTCCCCGAAAGGAGAATCTAGAAAATGATTCCAGGTGAACTCATCGCCGCCGAAGGCGAGATCGAACTGAATGCCGGCCGCGAAACCCTCCGGGTATCGGTGGCCAATACGGGTGACCGTCCCATCCAGGTAGGTTCCCATTATCACTTCTACGAGACCAATGAGGCGCTGTCGTTCGAGCGTGAACCTGCAAGAGGGTTCAGATTGAACATTCCTGCGGGGACGGCGGTGCGTTTCGAGCCGGGGCAGACACGTGAAGTGGAACTGGTGGCCTATGCGGGAGACCGGCACGTCTATGGGTTTAGAGGCCGGATCATGGGCGCACTGGACAGAGGGGAAAGGCGATGACCCGAATAAGCCGACAGGCCTATGCCGAGATGTACGGGCCCACAACGGGCGACAGGGTACGGTTGGCCGACACCGAACTTCTTATCCAGGTGGAAGAGGATCGAACCGTCTACGGTGACGAAGTGAAGTTCGGCGGGGGCAAGGTGATCCGCGACGGCATGGGGCAGAGTCAGCGTCCGGCCGCCGAAGTGGTGGACCTGGTGATCACCAATGCCCTGATCCTGGACCACTGGGGGATCGTCAAGGCGGATGTGGGCGTCAAGAATGGGCGCATCGCCGGGATAGGCAAGGCGGGCAACCCGGACGTCCAGCCTGGTGTGGATATCATCATTGGACCCGGTACCGAGGCGGTGGCCGGGGAAGGGCAGATACTGACGGCCGGCGGCATCGATTCACACATTCATTTCATCTGTCCCCAGCAGGTCGAGGAGGCGCTCATGTCCGGCGTCACCACCATGCTTGGGGGCGGTACGGGTCCCGCAACGGGCACCAATGCAACCACCTGCACACCGGGTCCCTGGAATATCCATCGCATGCTGCAGGCAGCCGAGGCGCTGCCCATGAATCTGGGTTTTCTCGGTAAGGGCAACGCATCCCGCCCCGGTCCGCTCTCGGAGCAGATCAGCGCGGGGGCAATCGGGCTCAAGCTGCACGAGGACTGGGGCACCACGCCGGCGGCCATCGACAACTGTCTGACGGTGGCGGAGAACCTCGACGTCCAGGTGGCCATACACACGGATACCCTCAACGAGTCGGGCTTCGTCGAGGACAGCATCGCCGCCATGGGGGGGCGTACCATCCACACCTATCACACCGAAGGTGCCGGGGGCGGGCATGCACCCGACATCATCAAGGCGGCGGGCTTTGCCCATGTATTGCCGTCGTCCACCAATCCGACAAGGCCTTACACGGTCAATACCGTGGATGAGCATCTCGATATGCTGATGGTGTGCCACCACTTGTCGCCCTCGATTCCCGAGGATGTGGCATTCGCCGAGTCTCGCATACGCCGCGAGACCATAGCGGCGGAGGATATCCTGCACGACCTGGGGGCGTTCTCCATGATTGCCTCGGATTCCCAGGCGATGGGCCGCGTGGGCGAGGTGATAACGCGCACCTGGCAAACCGCCCACAAGATGAAAGTGCAGCGTGGCAGCCTGGCGGGAGACCCTGCCGCCTGCGACAACCTGCGGGCCAGGCGCTACGTTTCCAAATACACCATAAACCCGGCCATCGCCCACGGCATATCCCATGAGGTGGGTTCGGTGGAAAAGGGAAAGCTGGCGGATCTGGTGCTGTGGAAGCCGGCCTTCTTCGGGGCCAAGCCGAGCCTGATCCTGAAGGCGGGTATGATCGTGGCCGCTCCTATGGGCGATCCCAACGCCTCAATACCCACGCCCCAGCCGGTTCACTACCGGCCCATGTTCGGCGCCCTGGGCGGCGCCCGGCATGCGACCCGGATGACCTTCCTGTCCCAGGCGGCTTACGAAGCGGATCTGCATCGACAACTCGGACTGAAATCCCGGATTGGTGTGGTGCGGGGCTGCCGCGGTGTCCGGAAAGGAGACATGGTGCTGAACGACTGGCAGCCGAATATCGAGGTGGATCCACAGACCTATGAGGTGCGGGCCGACGGTGAGTTGTTGACCTGCGAGCCGGCGGAAATACTGCCCATGGCGCAACGCTACTTTCTGTTCTGAGGGGTTCACAGAAGATGCTGGAACTCACCCGGCGACTGGAAAGCGGCGTACCGGACAAGACACTCACCCTGCCGTTGGAAAAGCGTATACGCGGTCGTCTGCGCGTTACCCTGGATGACGGCACCGATGCCGGCCTGATCCTGGACAGGGGGCCGTTGCTGCGTGACGGTGACCTGGTCGGCAGCCTGGATGGGGTAATAGTTGAGATCAAAGCCGCCGATGAAGCGGTCTCCAGCGTCTACTGCGAAGCCCACTTGATGCTGGCGAGGATCTGTTACCATCTCGGCAACCGTCACGTGCCGCTGCAGATTGCGCCCGGGATGGTGCGCTACCAGCACGATCACGTACTTGATGATATGGTCCGGGGTCTGGGAGTGGAACCTCACTTCGAGCAGGCTCCTTTCGAACCCGAGCCCGGTGCCTACGGCGGGAAAGGCCACGGCCATAGCCACAACCATGCACAGGCAGATCGGGATGAATCCTGCCACTGAGACGCTCGGGCGGCTGCGTCTCATGCAACTGGTCAGCCCGGCGCTGCCGGTGGGTGCATTCAGCTATTCCCAGGGATTGGAATGGGCGGTAGCCGAGGGGTGGGTGAAAGACCCCGCCACCCTTGAAAGCTGGTTGTGCGGTTTGATGGAGGATGGGATCGGTCGGTTGGAACTTCCTGTTTTATCGCGGCTTTATCAGGCCGCCATCGATAGCGATGAAGCGAAACTGCGGGAATGGGCGCAGCGGTTGTACGCCAGCCGCGAGACCCGCGAACTGCGGGCCGAGGAAACCAACCGGGCGCGCGCACTCACAAGGCTGCTGATCGATCTTGGTGTTGATCAGGCTGCCGCCTGGCGGCAGTCGATTGCACAATGCCAGGCCGCACCTTTCGCCCTGGCTGCCGCACACTGGGGTATCAGCCTGAAGGACTGCCTGCTGGGTTACGCCTGGGGCTGGCTGGAGAACCAGGTTGCGGCTGCCATAAAACTGATACCCCTCGGGCAGACGGCGGGTCAGCGAGTACTGCTCGAACTGGGTACGCACCTTCCGGACGTTATGGAAAAGGCGCTTGATCTGCCCGACGAGCAGATCGGCGCGGCTGCGCCGGCACTGGCGATTGCCAGCAGTTGTCACGAGGTGCAGTACACAAGACTGTTCAGGTCCTGATCACGGAAAACAGCTATGACTCTTGAAAGAACGGCAATTCGAATCGGTGTGGGCGGTCCGGTGGGATCCGGAAAGACAGCCTTGCTGGAGGTCTTGTGCAAGGCACTTCGGGATCGCTACAGCATTGCGGTGGTGACTAACGACATCTACACCCAGGAGGATGCAAAGATACTGATGCGGGCCCAGGCATTGCAGGAGGAGCGCATCATCGGTGTGGAGACGGGCGGCTGTCCCCACACGGCGATACGTGAGGACGCATCCATGAATCTTGCCGCGGTGGAGGATCTGGAGCAGCGCTTTCCCGGTCTGGACCTGGTTTTCATCGAAAGCGGCGGCGACAACCTCTCGGCCACCTTCAGCCCTGAGCTTGCGGATCTGACGATCTATGTGATCGACGTGGCGGAGGGGGAGAAAATTCCCCGCAAGGGAGGGCCGGGCATTACACGCTCCGATCTGCTGGTGATCAACAAGATAGACCTCGCACCCTACGTCGGCGCCTCCCTCGAGGTGATGGAAGCCGATACCAACCGGATGCGGGTGGATCGTCCCTGGGTGTTTAGCAATCTTAAGCAGGGTGAGGGTGTGGACAGGATCCTGAGGTTTATCGAGCGCGAGGGTATGCTGGATTCGGGATCCCCGATTCGGGGTGTTACCGGGGACTAAATCCCCGGTCCTCAAGGTATCGGTCCGTCTACCTCTGTATGCCGCCAGACCTTAACGGGGGATTCAACTGGCTGGGCCGCCCGGGTTGTTCGATGGGATGCTCGGGCTCCGGTCCCGGCGGGTAAGGTTTATGAATCGGGGGCACGGGCCATGGCCTGTAAATGGGCCAGCTGCCGCCATAGCGCCAGTTGTTGTATTCCCGGGCTTCGGCCTCCTGCCGTTGTCGCGCTTTCTCCTCCTCTTCCTCCTGCTTGCGCCGCTCCTCAGCCAGTTTCTCCCGTTCGGCTTCCCGTTTGTGGCGATCCTCCGCAAGCGCTGCAGCGCTTTCCTTGATGCCCTTTTCTATCTCGACGGCCTCTTCCACCCGGGATTCGTCCGGTCCCGGAGCCACTTCGACCGTTTCGCAATTGCCGTCCGGTGCCGGTTTGTCGGAAAAGCGTACCTGACCGTCCGCGGCGGTACACCTGAATATCCCCTGTGCGAAGCCCGTGCAGGGTGAATAAGCCAATACAAGTGCCAGCAAACCCGGAAAAAGCCGGCACCGCAACGCCCGTATCATTTCGCGAGGTATCTCATTCTGGTACCGTGAACCAGGGAGAGTGTAATCTCTTCGGCTGTCAGCTCCGGTGGGAAATAGGTGCCGGAGATCTTGGCACTGCTGATGCTGGCACCCTCCAGCATGGCCCGGCTAAGGTCCACGCCCCGCAGGTCGGCGTGGCGCAGATAACAGTCCCTCAGATCCAGTCCTTCGGCATCGAGGTTGCGCAGGTCCAGCCCCCGTAAGTCCGTACCTCTCAGTTCACACACCTCGCCGGCTTTCCGGCGCGTATTGAATTCCCTGACCATGCCTTCCCGAAGCATCTGATACAGGGTATCGATATCGCTCTGTTCCGCTTCTGACGATGTATCCATTGTTTTCCCTGCTCCAAGGCGTACTGACTCCAGCGCTTACCATTATTATGGACCAGCCTCATGTCGGGTGGGAGGGTGATCTGCCTTTTTGCATTACCGCTGTCCATTTCGAAGTTATAGTATTGTCTGATGACAATGCAACCTGGTACGCCTTCAACGTGATATTGACGGGCGCAGCGTTTCCATGGACGCTGACAAGCTCACTGAACCTGTCACTATCACATTGAAGGAGTACTGGCAGGAATTTCCGGTGAAAAAACTGCTGATTCTGTTGATTCGCGGTTACAGCTATCTGATCAGTCCGCTGCTGGGAAACCACTGTCGATACTATCCCAGCTGTTCTGCCTACACCCGTGAAGCCATAGAGGTGCACGGTTCGCTCAAAGGGCTCTGGCTGGGAATAAAGCGTATTTCCCGCTGTCACCCGTTTCATGAGGGGGGATACGATCCGGTCCCGGGCACTGAGGATCACCGGGAAAAGGAAAATTGAGTGCCTGTTTATCCGCTGATCTCCGGCAGGTGGTAGACTCAGGCCTATGGGGCTTTTTCTGGAAAATACCCTTGAACTTGCATTGGTTTCGGCGCCCTGGCTGCTGTTGGGGTTGGTGGCTGCGGGATTGATCCGTGCCTGGTTGCCCATGGATTTGGTTGGATGGCCCCTCGGAGGCAGCGGTCTGGCTCCCGTTGCCAAGGCGGCGTTGATCGGCGCGCCTCTGCCCCTTTGCTCCTGCGGCACTCTGCCTGCAGCCATGTCGTTGCACCGTTCCGGGGCATCCCGCGCCTCCACCACCTCGTTTCTCATTTCCACCCCGGAGACCGGGGTGGATTCCGTCGCGCTTTCCTGGGTCCTGCTCGGGCCCTTTATGGCCGTTCTTCGGCCTGTCTCTGCCATCATCTCCGCCATATCAGCCGGTCTGCTGGTCGGGCGCACGGAGGCCTCCGTATTCCCGGAATCGGCCCCCGAAGAAACCGTGCGCCTTGGAACTGCGGAGGATTGCGGTTCCGGTTCATGCTGTGCACGCCCTCAGACTCCGACCACCGTTGAAACGCAGCAGCCCGGGCTCTGGAGACGTACACTGGAAGGCCTGAAGTACGCCTTCACCGATCTGCTCGATGATCTGGCGCTGTGGCTCGCCGTGGGAATTGCCGTGGCGGGTCTGGTGGTGACGCTGGTGCCCCCAGACATGCTCTCCGGCTGGGGAAGTGGTCTGGGCGCGATGTTGCTGGTGATGGTCATTTCCGTACCCATGTATGTCTGTGCCACCGCCAGTACGCCTCTTGCACATGCCATGCTGTTTGCCGGGGTGTCACCAGGTACCGTACTGGTGTTTCTGCTGGCTGGCCCGGCCAGTAATCTGGCCAGCCTGGCGCTGGTGCGTCGGGAGTTGGGGGGGCGGGCACTGCTTGCCTATCTGTTTGGCGTGGGTGGCGTAAGTATCCTGCTCGGTCTCGGGCTCGATACCCTGATTGGTGCCACGGGCCTCGACCTGCTCTCGGGCGTTGCCGGTGCGGGCACCGGTGAGCATGAGTTACCGGTGATCCTGTCGGTGCTCAGTCTGCTGATCCTCGTGATAGCATCCGTAAAGCCTTTTCGTCGCTACCTTACCCAAGGCAAAGCCGGCGAAGACGGCAGCTGCTGCGATTGAGATTTGCGCGCGGATTCACCCATAACGGCGCCGCTGTTTTCCTCTCCGGGGGCGTTGCGGAGCGCCTTCGAGACGGGATTATCGGATCTTCTGACCCAATACGACGAACTGGGGACCTTCATTCTGGCATTGGCCAACGCTGCCAGTGAGCAGCATCTTTGGGATGCCCTGCGTGAACCGCTTGCAACCGGGTTCAACCGTTTCGCCTGCAGTATGGGTGCACGAGTCCGGGCGGGGCTGGTACTGGACGATGCGCAGGACGATCTGCAGGTTTTTCGGAAGCTCCTTGCTCTGGGTTTTGAGAAACTCTCCGCCACGGAATACCGCCAGGCGGGCTGTTGGGAGTTGCAGTACAATCCGTTGCGCTCACTGCGCCCCGCCCGTCTGACAGATTCTTCGGCGCCGGGCATCTCGATCCCTTTCAATGCCGATGATTTCAATTTCAACAAGCCTTTTCTGCGCAAAGAGATCCTTTGGCAGGGGTGGCTGGCGGGTCGCCATGCGGCCTTGTTCTATAACAAGTATCCCTTTATCGAACTGCATGGTCTCCTGGTGCCCCAACCACGCCACGAGTTACCCCAGCTGCTTACGCAGCGGGACAACGAATACCTTTGGCGGTTGACCGGGGAACTGTCGGGAACCCTGCCCGGTATAGGCTTCGGTTATAACAGTTACGGGGCCTGCGCCTCCATAAATCACTTGCATTTTCAGATGTTTCATCGCGAACGGCCACTGCCAGTGGCAGATTCCCGCTGGCGCCACAACGGTGGCGGCGAGGCGTACCCGGTTTCCTGCCACGGTTTTAACTCGCCCGCCGAGGCCTGGCAACAGATTTCCGGTTTGCATGACAGCGGGACCAGCTACAATCTGATCTATCTTCCGGATCGGGTCTATTGTCTCCCAAGAAAAAAACAGGGCAGCCATGATCATGCGAAATGGGTGGGCGGTATCGCCTGGTATGAACTTGCAGGGGGGTTCACCCTGTTCTCCCGGGAGGATTTTGAGCGCCTCGATAAGGGAGATCTTGAATCTGAACTGTCCCGTGTATCCCTCTCGGCATAGCGAATAAGAGATGTTTCACAGCCAGTTCACACTGTTGGGAACCCGGCGATTTCTGCCCCTGTTCCTGACGCAGGCCCTGGGCGCGTTCAACGATAATTTGTTCAAGAACGCCCTGGTCGTTCTCATCACCTTCGTGCTCGCCGAACAGTCGGGTATGGATGCCAGGCTGTTGGTGACCGCGGCTGCCGGGATCTTTATTCTTCCTTTTCTGTTGTTCTCGGCCATGGCCGGCCAGTTTGCGGACAAGTACGACAAATCCCGTATCATCCGGATCGTAAAGCTGGTTGAGGTCCTGCTCATGTGCGGTGCAGCGCTGGGCTTCTATCTGCAGAGCGTGCCGGCGCTCATGCTCCTGCTGTTTCTCATGGGCACCCAGTCCGCTTTTTTCGGGCCTCTGAAGTACGGCATCCTGCCGGACCACCTGCGCCGGGACGAACTGATCGGCGGCAACGGGTTGATTCAGGCGTCAACCTTCCTCGCCATACTGCTGGGAACCCTGGCGGGGGGGCTCTTGATCCTGGCATGGAAGGGTACGCTCGTCATCTCCATCCTGATCATTGGGGTGGCGACCATGGGCTGGTTCTGCAGCCGCCATATTCCCGCCACCCGGCCGGCCGCACCGCTGTTGGAAATAAACCTGAATTTTATCGTCGATACCTGGAAGATCATCCGGTACACCGCCCTGCGCAAGGAGATTTTCGCACCCATTCTCGCGATCTCCTGGTTCTGGTTGGTGGGCGCGACTTTTCTCGCGCAGGTGCCGACTTTCGGCAAGCTGGCGCTGGGCGGGGACGAAAGTCTGGTCACCCTGCTGCTGCTGGTTTTCTCCGTCGGTATCGGTATTGGATCGATGCTGTGCAACCTCATGCTGAAGGGTGAGGTGCATGCCTCCTACGTGCCTTATGGGGCGCTCGCGTTGTCAGTTTTTGGGGTGGATCTCTATTTCGCCACCCATCATGTGGTGGCCCCGGGAGGGGGCGAAATGATCAGTGCCATGGTGTTCATGGAACACCTGCCAAACTGGCGCATACTCATGGATTTCATGCTGATCGCGGTGTCGGGCGGAATCTACATTGTGCCCCTTAACGCCATGGTGCAGGCACGCAGCGAACCTTCACACCGCGCACGGAACATCTCTGCCGTTAACATACTGAATGCCCTTTTTATGGTGGCGTCGGCGATTGCCAGTGCACTGCTGCTCTCCCTGGGATTCAGTGTCTCCCAGATATTCCTTTGTCTGGCCATCCTGAACCTGGGTGCCGCCTGGTACACCCATAAACTTTAAACAGGCCCTGCCGGTTCAGACGTGATAGCTGAATTTACCCCGGTCGGCGGGCGCCATCAGTTCATGGAATTTTTCACCGGATACCCTGACCAGGTGCAGGTGGTCCCCTGCTTCGAAATAGACCTGCCTCTCGCTGCCAAGGGTCGTTTTGGGGTCCCAGATGGTCTTGATACCGTAGGCATGACCCAGAGGCGGGACGGCCCCGAGTTCACAATCCGGGAACAGGCCGCCGAGTTCCTCTTCGGTGGCCAGTTCGACGGGCTGGCCAAGAAACCTGCGCAGCGAGTCCAGGTCGACATGATAGTCGGATGGCACCACGACGAGCAGATAACCCTCGTCATCCTTG
>JAHEHQ010000050.1:8537-11398 GCA_024644505.1 Gammaproteobacteria bacterium | reverse complement strand
AACGAAAGGGACTTCCACACGCCAGTCCGTGGCATCGGTGGCGTGGGAGACCCGGGCGAGACCGCCGAAGTCAAGATTGTCTCTGCGGGTGATGCGGGAAAGCGCGCCGGTGACCTTCTGGCGGAGCTGGATGTTGGAATCGAAACAGGCCGCGAAGGACGCCACCGACTTGCGCGCCGCAACCAGCAGCTGGAGGGCCTTGGTGTTTGCATTGGCCCTGGTTTCGAACTGATCCAGGCGGTGCCTCAACGCCCCGATCAGTGCATTGCGGCGTCCCATATCCGCCTGCAGATCGTCCTGCAGGTAGGGGTTTCTGGCCACCACCCACATGTCCCCGAGCACTTCGAAGAGCATGCGGGCGGAACGTCCCGTACGGCGGCTTCCCCGCAGCTCCTCGATCAGATCCCACATCTCCTCCCCGAGAAAACGGATCACGATCTCACGGTCGGAAAACGAGGTGTAGTTGTAGGGTATCTCGCGGATACGCTGAGGTTTCGGGGCATTCACGGTCAGGGGTTCCGCCACCCTTCGAGAATCTTCATGCAGATTTCCGTCATCTCCCCGGCTCGGGCATCCGAGTCCGCTTCTGTGTAGCAGCGCAGTTCCGGCGCATTACCCGAAGGTCTCAGGTGCACCACCTCTTCGCTGCCGAAGGTTATGCGCAGGCCGTCTGTCTGGTCCAGATTCGACACTTTTCCGAACCGGTCCCCAAACAGGGCCTCGATGGCACCGAAGCACTCCTCTTTTCCACCCTGTGTGAGCGCGGCGATGCGCTGCCGGCTCAATTCACCGGGAAACGCCTTGAGGCGGTCGCTGGCGGTAAACCGGGCCGGCAGCGATTGCAGAAGACCGGAGACACTGACGCCCTGTTCGATGGACAGCATCAGCACGGAAAGGATCACAATGGCCGCGTCCCGGGTCGGCAGCGCGGGCAGCACACGCCCCTCCATTTCCAGCGGATCGCCGGTCAGGAAACCGCCGTTGGCCTCGTAGCCCACAACCCCTCGCTGTCCGTCGGCGAGCGCTGCCGTCATGGCGGCAATCACGTAGGGTGAGCCGATCCGGGTTCTCTCGACGCCTTCGAACCAGCCGCATTTCTCCGCCGCGCTGTTGCAGCTCACCGGGGTCGCCAGGTATCGGGCGCCCAGGTGGCGTGCACAGAGGATGCCGGCCACATCACCCCGCAGCCACTCGCCATGTTCATCGCTGATCAGCGGGCGATCACCATCCCCGTCCGTGGAGACCAGCGCATCCAGCCGATGCTCCGCGGCCCACTGCCTTGCCAGTACCCGGTCTTCCGGACGCACGGCCTCGGTATCCACGGGCACGAAGACCTCGGAACGGCCGAGCTTAACCACTTCCGCCCCCAGACCGGCAAGGATCTCCCCAAGCAACCCCCGGGCGACCGAGGAGTGTTCGTACAGACCGATTCGCCGCCCTGCCAGGCACTGTTTCGGGAAGAAATCCAGGTACCGTTCCCGGTACGTCAGGCGGGCCTCCTCATCGGTAACGGGCAGATCCGTCTGTTCACTCACCATGCCATCCGGACCGAAGCGTTCCCGGGAAACGGACAGGGCCTGTTGCTTGATCCCCTCTTCATCCGCCTTCAGGATCTCGCCGGACGCCTTGTTGAACTTGATGCCGTTGCGATCATCCGGTATGTGACTGCCGGTTACCATGATCGCCGGAATGGTCCGCTGCAGGCCGTACAGGGCCACGGCAGGAGACGGGACGAATCCACAGTTGACCGGGTGAAGGCCCGAATCACGAACCGCAAGGCAGACCGCGGCCATGATGCGGGGTGTACTGGGCCGCAAATCCCCGGCGACGGCCACCCGGGATGATGGCTTCAACTGGCCCAAACCCTGCAGATACTGCAGAAAGGCGCGGGTGTATGCGTAGCAGACCCGGTCGGTCATGGCCTCGACCAGCCCCCGGGCGCCGCTGGTGCCAAACTTCACGCCGCTGCGTTCCATCAGTTCGGCGATGCTCAGTGTCTCATGATCGTCTTGCATCTCTTTGGAGCTCCTCAGCCTCATCGGGTGTAAGCCTGCGCCAGGGACAGGGCACGAGGCCCGGCACGCGCTTTAGATATCTGCGATAGGCGTCACCGTGATAGGCCGTCAACTTCTTTTCTTCCAGTCGTGAGCCCACCATGAAATAAAGGGTGATCACTATCGCGGTTAACAGAAAAGCCGGATTCATGTCCCGGGTCCAGATCAAAACCAGGCCCATGGCATACCAGGGATGCCGAACATGGCGATGCAACGGAGAGATACGGAAGCGTTCCTGGTCCTCCACCTTACGCTCCCTCGCCCTCCACTGCCTCGAACCCATGAACTCGGAGATGTCGTAATACCGCAGCGACCAGTAGAAAAGGGCCAACGCCGACAACGCCACCCCGTTGCCCAGCCACCACCCGATGCCCGTCCAGCGCCACAGCCAGGGCCCCTGCCAGCTGTATGTCAGATACAGGGGTGGAATCAGCAGCAGGACAGCCAGCAGGTTGAAAAAGAGACGGTACGCCGGCATCAGCGCCGGATACCGGTCCGCCACCCACCGCTTTACCGCCAGGGAGGCCAGTACAGAGTGGATCAGGAAATAGGCCAGCCATACCCCGGACAAAACGGCGAGCCCGGTATCGGACAATAATGTTTGTGCCTGCTCCAAGCCCAAGCCCCCTTCCAAAAAACAACAAGGGGCGGAAGGATGCCATAATCCTTCCGCCCCCTTCTTTTAGCGAAGCCTGCGGGAATGATCAGCCCTGCAGTTTACCGCTGCGAATCAGTTCGGCCTCCATCATCTCCAGTTCCCGGGAACCGGAAAGCACGACGTTGGGATCCGGCACGAAGTCCAGCTCT
>JAHEHQ010000050.1:0-8437 GCA_024644505.1 Gammaproteobacteria bacterium | reverse complement strand
CGAAGCCTGCGGGAATGATCAGCCCTGCAGTTTACCGCTGCGAATCAGTTCGGCCTCCATCATCTCCAGTTCCCGGGAACCGGAAAGCACGACGTTGGGATCCGGCACGAAGTCCAGCTCTGGATTCAGGCGCTGATAGGGGACCGAGTTGAGAATTACCTTCATCGCGTTCAGGCGCGCCAGGTGTTTGTCGATCGAACGGATAATCGTCCAGGGGGCGTGAGTGGTGTGAGTGCGTTTCAGCATCTCGTGCTTCACGTTGGTGAAATCGTCCCAGCGCTCCTGGGCCTGCACGTCCACCTCGCTCAACTTCCATTGACGCAGGGGATCGGTCTTGCGGCGCTCGAACCGGCGCTGCTGTTCTTCCTGGGTGACACTGAAATAGAGTTTTATCAGCACCGTACCCTGGCGCACCAGATCCTTTTCGAATCCGCCGACGCCCATCATGAAATTCTGATACTCCTTGTCCGAACAGAAGCCGAACACCGGCTCCACCATCGCACGGTTGTACCAGCTCCGGTCAAACAGCACGATCTCTCCGCCCCGCGGAAACTGCTGGACATATTTCTGGAAGAACCACTGAGTACGCTCGTGCTCCGTGGGCTTACCCAGGGCCACTACCCGGTAGTGCTTCTCGTTCATGTAACGGGTGACGCGGCGGATGGTACCGCCCTTGCCCGCGGCATCCCGGCCTTCGAACAGTATGATCATGCGGGTGCCGCTGCTCTCCAGGTACTGCTGCAACCGGATCAGCTCCGCCTGATAAGGTTTCAGTTCCTCCTCCCGGCGATATCGTCGAAGCGCTTTTCTATCGTTTTTCTTGCTCTTCTCCAGTTCTTTGGTCAGTGTCCGGTTCTGTTCCAGCAGTTCCTGCATGTTCAGTCCCGCATCACTCTGCCCGGGCACACTCGTTTCGGTATCCTGGGTTCCGGTTGGCTGTGTGTCTGTCATTTTGATTGTTCCTGTCAGAATGTGGCGATTGACCAAAGGGCACAAAAACCCCTTGATTATGAATAATCCTGGCTCGATCTTACCCTCTGCATTCCCCGGTGGGTATCGTTTCCGGTCAACTATTTGACTTGCACTTGAGCCATATCAAGACACTCCGTACCGCTCAGAATCGATACGCGGATTCCACGGCCTCCCGGGTCAACACCCCAAGGATCTGCCGGTTTCCCCGCGCAGTTAACCGCTCCACATAGAGCGCATCCACCGAGGCCCTCTCCAGTTTTTCGAATGCCTCCTGCAGGGTCGCCTGGAGGTGAATCGCTGCCGCACCGAACCGCCGGGTGGGAATCCGGAGCAGATCCAGTGGGACCTGCTCATCTCCGCTTCCGGATATACTCACGAGATAGCGAGCCAGATCCGCGGCCGGCAGCAGGGACATATATCCCTCTTCAACCAGAATCCACTCGGGATTGCCGGCCAACAGGCTTTCCAGATACTCCCGGCTGGCCCACCGATCAGTATGTACAAACGATTTTTGCATGACGCTGGCCACACCCACACGCCGCAGTGTCTGCATTACCGGATTGGCTTCGTAGTCCTTGCCTCTGGATTTGAGCATGCTGATAAACAGGGACTCCTTGCCGAACAGCACCCTGGCGGTCAGGCAGGCCACCACGATGACCAGCATGCCAGGCCCGATAATCTGGGGAGAATAGGTGAGTTCCATCATGGCGGTCAGCGCAGCCAGGGGAGCCTGCAGGCTGGCGCCCATCATGGCCCCCATGCCCAGCAGGGCATAGACCCCCACTTCGATGTCGTCCACCGGATACAACCAGTTGGAGAGACCGCCGAACAGTCCGCCGAGGACGGCACCGATGAAGAGTGAAGGGCCTATCATACCGCCTGGGATTCCCATACCCACGGACACCGCGGTGGCAATTATCTTGAATACAAGAATGAGGATCAGCAGCTTCATACCGATCTGGCCCGTCAGCACGCTGTTGACGGTGTCGTATCCGATGCCCAGCACCTCCGGTACCAGCATGCCCAACAGACCTATGACCATGCCGGCTGCTATGACCCGCCACCAGAAGGCGTAGGTCCGCACCTTCAGAGCCGTACTTTCGATCAGGTGAACGAACATCGCGGCTACGGCCCCTGTTGTCAGCCCCAGCAAAAGCACGAGCGGTATCTCCGCAAGGGAGCCGATTCGAACCAGGGGGATCTGAAACTCCGGGACGTTGCCGAACGCGAGAATAGAGACCATCGTGGCGCCGACGGCCGCAAGCATCACCGGAATGAAACTCGCCAGGGTATATTCCATCATCACCACCTCCAGGGCGAAGATGACCCCGGCCAGCGGCGTATTGAAAGAGGCCGCGATTCCCGCGGCGGTGCCGCAGGCCACCATGGTCCGGATACTGTTGTTGGGCAGTGTCAGGGCCTGTCCCAGCAGGCTCCCCGACGCGGCACCGAGAAATACATGCGGCCCCTCCCGCCCTACGGAGTGCCCGCTGATGAGGGCCAGAGCGGCGCCCAGAAACTGCAGTATGAATTCCCGCAAGGAGATGTATCCCTGATTGTAGGCCATGCGGTCCATGACCCTCGCCACCCCCAGGACATAGGAGCCGCGCGAAGCCCAGCGGAAAAGTACGGCAATGGCCAGGCCACCCGCCACCGGCAGTGCAAAGCGCGCCCAAAGCGGCAGGGCCTCGAAGTTTTCCGGCAGCGAGTCCGGCAAAAAACCCGATTGGGACTGATCGACCAGGATGCGGAACATCACGATGACGCCCCCCGCCAACAATCCGGTCAACAGGCCCATCAGGGACAGCAGGATCAGCGCGTCGGGGCTTGCCAGGTGATGACGGATCTCCTCCAGGCGCTCACTCGACCAATGTTTCAGTTTCCGCTGCAATGGGTTTCCCTTGTTGGCGACCCGCTTCCGGGGATCAGGTCCGGAATGGTACTGCAAAAGCCGGTTGCGCGGGAAACACCCGCCCGATAGGTATTTTCACCACTATATCGATTGATCCTTATGTTCCGCGGTGCTAGGATCTAAATACAAATCATTCTTAATTGGTAATGCTGTCATGGGTGCAGAAGCAACCAACACCCCCCAGACCCTCCTGCATCTGCCGGAGGGTACAAGGGCACGCATTATCCAGATTCAGGGCGGACGCAACCTGGCCCGCCGTCTAATCAGTCTGGGCCTGCGCGTTGGCTCGGAGATCAGCGTCGTTCAGCAACGGAAAAGGGGCGTCGTAGTCGCCTGCAAAGGGAATCGGGTGGCGCTGGGATACGGAGCGGCTGACAAACTCTTCTTGCTCCCCCTGGATCAGGGATGACCCGCGGTTCGCACCTGTTCTGTCTGTAAGGCCTCATTGGAGGGCCAACGCTGGGTATCCGCATAATATTATCAGGCCCTAACCCGCTCAATCGGAGTTCGACTTGTTTACCATCGCACTGGGGGGAAACCCAAACTGCGGAAAATCCGCCCTGTTCAACGCCTTCACGGGCATTCGCCAGAAGACGGGGAACTGGCCGGGCGTCACCGTGGACCGCAAGGAGGGCAGATTCAGGCTGGGGCAGCAGGACATCGCTGTGGTGGATCTTCCCGGCATCTATTCCCTCGATGCCTCTTCGCTGGACGAACGCATAACCCGCGACTACCTGCTTTCCAGGGATGCGGGCCTTATCGTCAATGTGGTGGATGCCTCCAACCTGGAACGCAATCTCTATTTCACGGTGCAGCTTCGGGAAATGGGCGTGCCCATGGTGGTCGCACTCAACATGATGGACGTGGCGCGCAAGCGCGGCATCGAGGTGGACTTCGAGATCCTCAGCAGGGAGCTTGGCTGTCCCGTGGTCCCCGTGGTGGCCATCACAGGCGAAGGGCTGGACCGGCTCAAAGGAGAGATCGAAGCCGTTCTAGCCTCCCAGACCCGGGAAGCGGAAGGGTTTCATGTCACCCACGAACACACCGTGGAACAGGCGATCGCCGATATCATCCCCCATCTGCAGGGCGCCTCAGACCGGTCGAATCTGCGCTGGCTGACCCTGAAACTGCTCGAGGACGACGCGCATGCCTTTACCCTGGCGGGTGAGGGGATACGCCCCCTGGTGGAGACCTGGCGCCGCACCATAGAGCAGCACGCCGGCGAAGAGGCGGACATCCACATCGCCGATGGCAGATACGGTCACGCCCACGCCCTGGCCCAGCGAAGCATACGCCACCAGGGCATGGCTGGGCGCACCCTCTCGGACCGCATCGACCGGGTGATCCTGAATCAGATCGGCGGCATTCCCATCTTTCTGCTGGTGATGTATCTGATGTTCATGTTCACCATCAACATCGGCGGCGCCTTCATCGATTTCTTCGACCTCGCAGTGGGCGCGGTAACGGTGGACGGTCTGGGCGCCTGGCTCACGGGCCTGGACGCACCGGACTGGGTGCGGGTGTTTCTGGCGGACGGCATCGGCGGCGGCATCCAGGTGGTGTCGACCTTTATCCCGATCATTGCCTGTCTCTATCTGTTCCTGTCCGTGCTCGAGGACACCGGGTACATGGCCCGCGCGGCCTTCGTCATGGATCGCGCCATGCGCACCATCGGACTGCCGGGCAAGGCCTTCGTGCCCATGATCGTGGGTTTCGGCTGCAATGTGCCCGCAGTGATGGCAACCCGCACCCTGGAAAATCAGCGGGAGCGCAAACTCACGATCCTGATGAATCCCTTCATGTCCTGCGGCGCCCGCCTGCCGGTTTACGCCCTGTTCGCCGCCGCCTTCTTTCCCGCCAACGGACAGAACCTGGTGTTTCTGCTCTATCTCATCGGCATCGCCCTGGCGGTACTTACCGGCCTGATCATGCGCCGCACCCTGCTCGCGGGGGAAAGCGCCGGTTTCATTATGGAACTGCCGCCCTATCACCTGCCAACGTTCAAGAGTGTGGCGTTGAGGACCTGGGACAGGGTCAAGCTGTTCATCCGGGATGCCGGCAAGGTGATCGTGGTGATGGTGCTGGCCCTCAATGTGCTGAACTCCATCGGCAGCGACGGCTCCTTCGGCAACAAGGACAGCAACGAATCCGTATTGAGCGAGATCGGGCAGGCCCTCACGCCCGTATTCTCACCCCTTGGCATCCAGGAAGAGAACTGGCCCGCCACCGTCGGCATCTTTACCGGCGTCCTGGCCAAAGAGGTGGTCGTGGGCACCCTGGACTCCATATACACCCAGCTGGCGGCACAGGATGCGGGCGAAACCGCGGACGATGCGCCCTTCGACTTCTGGGACAGTCTCCGGGAAGCTGCCGCCACCATCCCCGCGAACCTGGGGGCATTGAAGGATTCCCTGCTGGATCCGTTGAATCTGGATGTGGGTGACATAAGCTCCGTGGAAGCCGCAGCCCAGGCCCAGGAGGTGAGCACCGGGCTGTTCGGTGCCATGGCATCCCGCTTCGACGGGCAGGCCGGCGCCTTTGCCTACCTGCTCTTCATCCTTCTCTACTTTCCCTGTGTCGCCACGATCGGCGCCATCACCCGCGAGACCGGAGCGGCCTGGGCCACCTTCGTGGCGGCCTGGACCACGGGGGTTGCGTTCACGACTTCCACAATTTTCTATCAGACTGCCCGGTTCGGCGAACACCCTTACAGTTCGTCCGCCTGGATCGCGGGCCTTCTGGTTATCGTTGCCGGTGTGGTATTGGTTCTGAGAAACTGGCGGCGCCGCGGTGACACCCGTCATCCGGTTTCCAGCGGAGCCCGGGCGTGATCCTCTCCGATATCAAACGCTACCTTTCCGAACGGGGCCAGGCCACGCTGGCGGACATGGCCCTGCACTTTCAAAGCAGCCCGGATGCGGTGCGCGGCATGCTGGAGGTCTGGGCCGGTAAGGGCAAGGTGCGGCGCCACCTGACCGACCCGTCCTGCGGCAGCAGCTGCAGCAAGTGCGATCCGGCGTCTGTCGAGATCTATGAGTGGATCGGTGAGGGGACGGCGGATAAAATCCGCGTAATCCAGCCACCCGGCGATTGCTGATCAATAGGAAAGTTTCTGCTGACTCGGCCGAATTCATTCGGCCAATAACGATGTCGGTCGAATAAATTCGACCCTACTTCAACCGGATAACCAGGCTGTTGATATTGTTCTGCTTGAGCCGGGACCTGAGGGCGTTGACGCGCCGCTCGTCATAGGGTCCGCTGCGCACCCGGTGGAAGATGGCCCCACCGTCTATCCTCACCTTTTGAATGTCTGCCTCGATACCCACCAGCGCGAGTCTGGCCTTCAGCCGGTCCGCATCGCTGAACGTCTTGAAAGACCCCATTTGCAGCATGTAACGCCCTGGCGAAACCTCCGGTTTGCTGACGGTCGATACACTGGGGGAGGGTGTGGGCGCCTTGGTCCTTGCCGTGGACGTGGGCGCAGGCTTGGGCTCAGGTACCACCACCTCCATCTCGGGCAGAATGGTATAGAAATCGAACCTGGGCCTGGGGGCATCGCTCTCTTCGGGCTCCTCCGGCTCCGCAGGGGGCCTGGTCTGCCGGGCAACAGGCGCCCCCAACCGCCTGGCGGCCGGATCATCCGGGGGAGACAACTTGAGCCAGGCCAGGCCGCTGATGAACAGGCCAACCAGCAGGCCGCTGATGAACAGGACCCAGCCGGAGGGATGTCTCTCTTTCCTGTAGGAGGTGTTGGCCCGGCTTTTGTAATCCCTCGGCATGCGTCTCTAATTCCGGATAAAGCGGATCACATGCTCTCCGGCGCCGATACGCCGAGAAGATTGAGTCCGTTGCGCAATACCTGCTTTACCGCCAGGATCAGTTTCAACCGTGCATCACGCAGCCGCCCATCCCCGACCAGGAACTGGTGAGCGTTGTAATAGGTATGGAAATCGTTGGCCAGTTCCCTGAGATAATGGGTCAGTTGATGTGGCTCTTCGTTCAGCGCCGCCGCTTCCACCACCTCCGGATATCGTGAGAGGGTGGAGAGCAGGGTCAGCTCATGGGCCTCCTCGAGACGCTCAAGGTTGGTCGTCCCCTCGCTGACGGAGGCGCTCATCCCTTTCTCTCCGGCCTGCCGGATCACGCTGCAGACCCGTGCGTGGGCGTACTGGACATAGTAGACCGGATTGTCATTGGACTGGGACTTGGCCAGGTCCAGGTCAAAATCCAGATGCTGCTCGCATTTGCGCATCACGTAGAAAAAGCGCGCGGCATCACGGCCCACCTCCTTGCGCAGCTGCCGCAGGGTGACGAAGGAGCCGGAACGGGTGGACATCTGCACCTTTTCGCCACCCCGGTAGAGGTTGGCGAACTGCACCAGCAAAACGTCCAGCCGGGAAGGGTCTTCACCCAACGCCTCGATCGCCGCCTTCACCCGGGGGACGTAACCATGGTGATCCGCGCCCCAGACGTCGATCACGCGATCGAAGCCGCGCCCCAGCTTGTCCATGTGGTAGGCGATGTCCGAAGCGAAATAGGTGGTTTGCCCGTTCTCGCGCACCACCACCCGGTCTTTCTCGTCGCCATACCGGGTGGAGCGAAACCAGAGCGCCCCCTTCTCTTCGTAGACCTGCCCCGACTCACGCAGCCGCTCGATGGTCTTGTTCACGGCACCTGAATCGGCGAGGCTGAGCTCAGAGAACCACTCTTCGTAACGGATTCCGAACAGTTCCAGGTCCTCCCGTATATCATCGAGCAGGGTGTTCAGGGCCAGTTCAAACACATAGCGATAGCGGTTCCCACCGAGAAGCTGCCGGGTGCGCGCAATCAGCGCATCGATGTGTAGCTCTTTGTCGCCCCCTTCCGGTTCGTCGGCGGGTATATCCGCGAACAGCTCCGTGGCACTGTGCTTATATGCCTCCCCGTGTTCACGATGGAGGGTGGCGGCGATATCCCATACATAATCGCCGCGGTAACCGTTGGCGGGAAACACCAGTTCCTCGTCGCAAAGCTCCAGGTATCGCAACCAGACGCTGGCCGCGAGAATATCCATCTGGCGACCCGCATCATTGACGTAATACTCCCGGTGCACCTCGAAACCCATGGCCTCCAGGAGATCCGCCACCACTGCCCCGTAAGCCGCTCCGCGCCCGTGCCCCACATGCAGGGGTCCGGTGGGGTTGGCGGAGACGAACTCCACCTGCACCCGCCTGCCCCTGCCCAATTCGCTGCGCCCGAACCCGTGACCCTGTTCGTTAATGGTGGAAACCAGGGAATGGTATGCGCCGGGAGAGAGGTGAAAATTGATGAACCCGGGCCCCGCGATCTCCACCTTTTCCACCGCCGAAGACTCAGGCAACAGCGCAACCAGGCTTTCTGCCAGTTCTCTGGGCTTTCGCCGCGCCGCCCTGGCCAGCACCATGGCCACATTACAGGCAAAGTCCCCGTGCCGGCTGTCGCGTGTCCGCTCGATGATGGGCTGTGGCATCTGGTCCTGCGGGATCACGCCTTCCTCGGCCATGCTTTCCAGGGCCCGGGAAACCAACTGTTTGA
>JAHEHQ010000337.1 GCA_024644505.1 Gammaproteobacteria bacterium | reverse complement strand
TCATTTGACATAGAGTGGCTATGCCTGCATGACCTCGCCTTGCCGTGACGTATGAGAGAGACTCTGAGCGTTACATTATTATCCGCGCGGCCCACTAGTGTACCCCGCTTCAGTAGCCGACCGAACGCAGGTCCAGTTCAACGGGGATCTGAGATAATCGCTGGATGCCGCTGCGGATGATGCCTGTGGGCATCAGCTCGAGCCAGCGCATTCCCGGCGGCTGGTTGTCTATCCCGAACTTATTTTGCCGGGGAAGAAACTGGATACAAGTGGAGGGCGAACCCATCAGCCTTACCCCGTTGCGGTTGCCTTCAAACGTCTGATGAATGTGGCCCCATAACATTCCCCGTACCCTGTCGTACCTGTCGGTCACGCTGAACAGTTCCTCAGGATTGTCCAAAGCGATGCTGTCCATCCAGGTGCTTCCCACCGGCACCGGGTGGTGGTGCAGGCAGACGAGGGCAAAGCTGTCGGGGTTTTCATCGAGGCTGGATTCCAGGAATTCCAGCTCCGCACTGTTCAGATGCCCCCCTTCCTTACCGGGTACCGTTGAATCCAGCAGGATGATCGACCAGTTTTGATATTGCACCGCTTTGGGGGAGTTGACCGATTTGCTGTTGAGGCAGCGGTTCATGACGGTGGGCAGGTCGTGATTGCCGGCCAGGCAATGCACGGGAACCCCGTGTGCCTGAAACCTCGCCATCATCCGGCCGTATCCTTCCGATGAGGCGTCATGGACCAGGTCCCCGGTGGCCAGTATCAGGTCTTGTTCCGGCAGCTCTTTTTTAGACAATCGCAACACCTCATCGAAGGTGTCCAGGGTCCTGATGCCTGCCAGTTCACCCCTGGGATCTTCGTAAAGGTGGCAGTCGGTGATCTGCAGGACACGCAGGCTGCCCTCCGGCAGGGAAGCCGAAGGATTCTGAACCTGGCGCTGAAAACGTGTCGCCTTCGAGGACATGATTACCGAACAGTCTGTGTTTCCTGGCGATCCTGACAAGCCCTACCGGTGCTAAACGGGTTCTTCAGAAACAAATTTCTATATAGCATAAACCGTTAGCGGCAGGTTTGGAGAATTCTTCTTATTTCTTTGTGCACTGATTCACGCTTCCCTGCGGCCCCGGGGGCGGACACAGGGGTAAGATAGGCTGGACTGGGGAAGTGTCCGGTGGCGCTCAAAAACTGTCGGTATTGGTGAAAAGTCCCACCCGCAGGTCCTTCGCGGTATAGATTTTCCGGCCATCCACCTCGACCACGCCGTCGGCGACACCCAGGATCAGGCGGCGGCTGATGACACGCTTGATGTCCAGACGGTAGGTGACTTTCTCGGCACTGGGCAGGACCTGTCCGGTGAACTTGACCTCGCCCACACCCAGGGCGCGGCCGTGCCCCGGATTGCCGAGCCAGGCCAGGAAAAACCCCACTGCCTGCCACATGGCATCCAGGCCCAGGCAGCCCGGCATCACGGGATCGCCGGGGAAATGGCATTGGAAGAACCAGAGGTCCGGGTTGATGTCCAGTTCCGCGAGGATCTCCCCTTTCCCGTAGGCGCCGCCTTCGTCGCTGATACGGTTGACCCGGTCCATCATGAGCATGTTGGGAACCGGCAGCTGCGCGTTTCCAGGGCCGAACATACGGCCGTATCCACAGTCGAGCAGCTCTTCGCGGTTAAAACTCTGTTCTCTTGCCATGTCTTTCCTCAACCTCTTCTCGTCTGTGTCCGTGGACAGCAATCAGCTATCAGCTGACCGCTGACCGCTGACCACTGACCGCTGACCGCTGACCGCTGACCACTGACCGCTGACCACTAGCGGCTGGTCAAATCATGTATGCGGATGGCCAGTTGTTACCCCTTCCCCAACGCCTCGAGCAGGAATGCCCGTATTTCCGACAGATCGATCATGCTGTTCTCGGCCTGGGTTCTGCCCCGGTACTCCACCTTGCCTTCATCCAGGCTGCGTTCTCCGACGACCACCCGGTGTGGAATGCCGATCAGTTCCATATCGGCGAACATGAAGCCGGGGCGCACATCCCGGTCATCCAGCAACACCTCGATGCCCGCCCCGGTCAGTTCCTGGTACAGCACTTCAACCGCTTCCCGGACCCGCTGGGAACGGTTCATTTTCATGGGGAGCAGGGCCACCTGGAAAGGGGCAATGGATAGGGGCCAGACGATACCTTTTTCGTCGTGGCTTTGTTCGATGGCGGCGGCGACCACCCGTGAGACCCCGATGCCGTAGCAGCCCATGGTCATGGTCTGGGCGCGGCCACTTTCGTCGAGTACGGTGGCGTGCATGGCCTCGCTGTACTTTTTTCCAAGCTGGAAGATATGCCCCACCTCGATGCCCCGGGCTATTTTCAGGGTCCCGCGTCCATCGGGGCTGGGGTCGCCCTCGACCACGTTGCGAATGTCCGCGACTTCCGGCAGCGTTAGATCCCGTTCCCAGTTGATGCCGAAATAGTGCTTGCCGTCACTATTGGCCCCGGCGCTGAAATCGGCGGTTGCCGCAACGGTACGATCGACTATGCAGGGGATCGGGAGGTTGACCGGTCCCAGGGAACCGGGTCCGGCGCCTATGGCATTCCTGATCTCTTCATCAGTGGCAAAGCGCAGCGGGCTGGCAACCTGAGGAAGCTGTTCCGCCTTGATTTCATTGAGTTCATGGTCACCCCGCACCAGCAGGGCGATGAAATCCGCTTCCGATTCTTCGGCTGCGGCCACGATAAGGGTTTTTACCGTCCGCTCCACGGGCAGGCTGAACTGTTCAACCAGTTCCTGAATGGTGCGGGCATCGGGTGTTTCCACCAGGCGCATGGTTTCGGTTCCTGCCGGGATCTCCGCAGCCGGGGCCACCGCTTCCGCCTTCTCCAGGTTGGCCGCGTAGTCCCCCTCGCTGGAATAGGCGATAACGTCTTCACCGGAATCCGCCATGACGTGAAACTCGTGGGAAAAGCTGCCCCCGATTGCACCCGAATCGGCCTGAACAGCCCGGAAGCTCAGGCCGCAGCGGCTGAATATGCGTGAATAAGCCTGGTACATCCCGTCATAGGTCTCCTGCAGTGAGGCCTGGTCGGTATTGAAGGAGTAGGCATCCTTCATCAGGAATTCCCGGGCGCGCATCACCCCGAAGCGAGGGCGGATCTCATCGCGGAACTTGGTCTGTATCTGATAAAAGTTGACCGGGAGCTGTTTATAGCTCTGCAGTTCGTTGCGCGCCAGTTCGGTGATGATCTCCTCGTGGGTGGGACCGAAGCAGAAATCGCGCTGGTGGCGATCCCTGATGCGCAGCAGCTCCGGGCCGTATTGCTCCCAACGACCTGATTCCTGCCACAGCTCCGCCGGCTGCACCGCCGGCATCAGCAGCTCCAGCGCCCCGGCCCTGTCCATCTCCTCGCGAACGATGTTCTCGACCTTTCTCAGTACCCGCAAACCCAGGGGGAGCCAGGTGTAGAGCCCCGCGGCCAGGCGGCGGATCAGCCCGGCACGCAGCATCAGCTGGTGACTGACCACCTCGGCATCGGCAGGATTTTCCTTGAGGGT
>JAHEHQ010000336.1 GCA_024644505.1 Gammaproteobacteria bacterium | reverse complement strand
AACCACGCACACCGAACACACCGGAAATCCGTCCCAGGGTGACCCATCGTGAACCCGGTTTGTCCACCGATGCCTCCCCGGTCAACGGCTGCCGCAGCAACCCGAATCAGGATGCCTCGGTTGCCTGCTCCACCAGCTTGCCCACACGCTCGCTGGTCTGGGCACCCAGTTTCACCCAGTGATCGATGCGATCCCGGTCTATGCGAAGCCGTTCCTCACCGCCTGTGGCGATAGGGTTGAAGAAACCCACGCGCTCTATATAGCGGCCGTCACGGGCATTGCGACTGTCTGTCACCACGATGTGATAGAACGGCCGCTTCTTGGCACCCGTCCTGGAAAGGCGAATCGTTACCATCTCCCACCCTTAATTAATCTGCCACGCACCACCGGCTGACCGCCGACGGCAGGTAAACCGGGCATTTTACGCAATCTGGTGGAAAATGGAAGATAAAAAAACGGGGACTATCAAAGGGGACAGATTTGAAATCTGTCCCCTTTGATACTTGATTTTAAAATCTGTCCCCGTTTTCTGACCGCACAACCCGCGTTTCGCCGTGCTCTACGCAGGCTACGTTATTGGAATGGGAAGCCGCCGCCAGGGGGCATGCCTCCGGGGCCCATGCCGCCTTTCATGCCGCGCATCATCTTTGCCATGCCGCCGCCCTTCATCTTTTTCATCATCTTCTGCATCTGGGCGAACTGCTTGAGCAGCTTGTTGATCTCCGGCAGCCGGGTGCCCGAACCATTGGCGATGCGGCGCTTGCGGGATCCCTTTATCAGATGGGGAAACCGCCGCTCCTGGGCCGTCATGGAGTTGATGATGGCAATGGTGCGGGCGATCTCCTTATCGTTGACCTGATTCTTGACGTGCTCCGGGATGTCGGACATGCCCGGCAGTTTCTCCACCAGGGAGCTCATCCCCCCCATGTTCGCCATCTGCTCCATCTGTTCCCGGAAATCCTCCAGGTCGAATCCCTTGCCCTTCTGGAGCTTCTTCGCCAGCTTTTGGGCCTTGGTGTGGTCCACTTTGCGCTGAACTTCTTCAACCAGACTCAGTACATCGCCCATGCCCAGGATGCGGGAGGCCATCCGTTCAGGATGAAACGCTTCCAGGGCATCGGTCTTTTCGCCCATGCCAATGAATTTAATGGGCTTTCCGGTGATCTGCCGGATCGAGAGCGCGGCGCCGCCTCTGGCATCACCATCGGCCTTGGTCAGTATCACACCGGTGAGGGGCAGGGCTTCGTCGAAGGCCTTGGCGGTATTCGCGGCATCCTGACCGGTCATGCTGTCGACAACGAACAGGGTCTCCACCGGTGCCAGGCGACCATGGAGGGCCTTGATCTCCTCCATCATCTGGTCGTCCACGTGCAGTCTGCCGGCGGTGTCCACGATCAGGGTATCCATGAACTGGCGGCGCGCCTGTTCCAGCGCGCCGGCGGCGATGTCCAACGGCTGCTGGTCCGGACTGCTGGGGAAAAACTCGGACCCTACCTCGGCCGAAAGCGTCTTCAGCTGATCAATGGCAGCCGGCCGGTAGACGTCGCAGCTGACCACCATCACCGACTTTTTCTGACTCTCCTTGAGCCAGCGGGCCAATTTGGCCACACTGGTGGTCTTGCCCGAGCCCTGCAGACCGGCCATCAGGATAACCGCCGGTGGCTGGGCCGCCAGGTTGAGGGATTCGTTGACGTCTCCCATCACCCGGACCAGTTCGTCGTTGACGATCTTGACCAGCACCTGGCCGGGCGTGAGGCTGCGCATCACCTCTTCGCCCATGGCCTTCGCTTTCACCTCATCGATGAAGGTCTTGACCACCGGAAGTGCCACGTCCGCTTCCAGCAGCGCCCTGCGCACCTCGCGCATCGCCTCCTGGACATTGTCCTCGGTCAGGCGGCCCTGGCCCCGCAGCCGCTTGAGTGTCCCGCCCAGCCGTTCTGTCAGATTGTCAAACATGGGATAAGCCTGCCTTTTTCAGTTTCCGGGTGACCGGATAATCGCGCCATTATAGTGGCTGTGACCCGCAGACGCACATGACAGGAGAAAAAGAGAAAAAGGGGTCAACGGGGTCAGAATTTAATTCTGACCCCGTTGACCCCTTTTTCTCATCACCTCCTGTGTGCGATTATCGCCCCTGATATGAACAGCTTCGTCATCGCCTCAGCCGCCGTCGTCTGCTATCTCTCGAGCGGATGCCTTATCGCCGCACGACTGTTCGGCAGTGACCGGACGCGGCAGCTACCCCGCCTTCTCGGGATCGGCGTGGGGTTGCTGGGCATTCTGCTGCACGCCTTTTTTCTCTACGGTGACATCGTCAGCGGCAGCGGCATCAGCCTGGGGTTCTTCGATGCCGCCTCCCTGGTGGCCTGGACCGTCCTGATGCTCCTGATGCTGTCCGCGCTCTCCAAGCCGGTGGAGAACCTGGGCATCGCCATCCTGCCCCTGGCGGTCCTGACCATAATCCTGCAGCTTCGATATCCGGCAACCGCCCATCTGCTCACCGGGGAATCCCCGCTGGGACTGCGATTCCATGTGGTGCTGTCGCTGCTGGCCTACAGCCTGTTGGCGATGGCCAGTGTTCAGGCGGTGCTGCTCGCCATCCAGGACCACCATCTCAGGCACCGTCACCCGGGTGGTTTCATCCGTGCCCTGCCGCCGCTGCAGACCATGGAGGCCCTGCTGTTCGAGATGATCGGACTGGGTTTCATCCTGCTCACCGCCGCATTGATCAGCGGCTTCATGTTCCTGGAGGACATGTTTGCCCAGCGCCTGGTTCACAAGACCTTTTTGTCCATCACCGCATGGGCGGTGTTCGGTATCCTGCTCTGGGGCAGGTTCAAGTGGGGCTGGCGGGGGCAGAAGGCCCTGATCTGGACCCTCGTGGGATTCGTGGTGCTGATGCTGGCCTATTTCGGCAGCAAGTTCGTTATAGAGGTGGTGTTGGCGGTATAAAAACGGGGGTGGGCGGTATGCTCCTCCCGTTACAAGATACAGGGTCTGTGCAATGTAGGTGCGAATTTATTCGCACTCGGCCGAATGAATTCGGCCCTACAGCGTGGATCCGACAAAGGCATATGAACGGTTACCATTATGTTGGGGCAGGGGGAGCAAACCGCCCACCCACCTTTATTCTCTATCTGAAATTTTGGATCAGCCAGCAATATCCTGATAGGCGCGGGCCGCTGCTTTTCCCTGCCTGAGGGTGCCGATGGCCAGGCCGGTTTCCCGCCTGGCCTCGGTGGCCAGTTGCGACACCTCTTTGTTCCAGCCGATCACTTCCCTGAGCTGGCCCGCGGCGAGATCCATATCCCGTATCGAGTTGTCCAGGGGAAAGCAGGCCTGTATCAGCCCCTCGCGTCTCTTTACCAGCGCCTGAACGCGGTCCCACTCACCGGCGCTGGCCTCATCGTGCATGGCCCGGGTAAGCCCGAGGATCTCTTTCAGAAGTTCGTTGCTGCCGCTCATCGGAAAAACTAGACCGCCGCCTGCTTGCCAGCCGCAGAAAAATGCTGAGGAATAGTATCCCAGGCGGACTACACCTCGATC
>JAHEHQ010000049.1 GCA_024644505.1 Gammaproteobacteria bacterium | reverse complement strand
GTTTTTTCCGCGATTGTTGGTTGGTCGGCCATCTACTGATATATATATGGAGTTACAGCACCATCTGGAGGAGATTCTATGCACAAGACCGATGTGATCACACCCGAAGAGGCGAATACCCTGCCGGGGGCCTTCCGGGTACGGGCACAACGAACGCCGGACGCCGTTGCTTACGTTCAGTACGATGAGAATTCCAAGAGCTGGAAAAGCTATAGCTGGGCGGAAACCGAGTCGGAGATTCTGCGCTGGCGGGAAGCGCTTAGCCGGGACGGACTGAAACCGGGCGACCGGGTGGCGATGATGCTGCGCAACTGCCGGGAGTGGGTGATCTATGATCAGGCGGCATTGGGACTGGGGCTGGTTACGGTACCCATCTACACCAATGATCGCCCGCAGAACATCCGCTACATACTGGAAGATGCCGGCGTCAGAGTCTTGCTGATAGAAGGCAAAGAACAGTGGCAGGCGCTTCGGGAGATACATTCGCAGCTGGCCGGCCTTACCCGTGTCATATCACTGGAGCCGGTGGAAGATACGGCTTCACCCTCGACAGTCACGCATGCGGCGCAATGGCTGCCGGATACCCCGGGGGCGGTGGAAGGGCCGCAAATCGACCCTGATGGCCTGGCATCCATCGTCTATACCTCCGGTACGACGGGGAAACCGAAGGGGGTAATGCTCAGTCATACCAACTTTCTCCGGAATGTCTGGGCCAGCCTCAAGGTGATCGATTTTTACCCGGACGATCGGATGCTCTCGTTTCTTCCTTTGTCCCATGCGCTCGAGCGCACCGGCGGATACTACCTCCCGGTAATCGCCGGTTCCAGCGTCGCCTTTGCGCGCTCCGTCTTGCAGCTGGCGGATGACCTGCTCACGATCAAGCCCACGATTCTGATCTCCGTCCCGAGAATCTTCGAACGTGTATTCGTCAAGATTCAGGAGAAGCTCCATGCCGGTCCGGCAATCTCCAGGAAGCTCTTCGAATCTGCGGTGAACATTGGCTACAGGCGATTCGAACAGAGGCAGGGACGTGCCGACTGGTCACCTTCGCTGCTCGCCTGGCCAATACTTGAAAAACTGGTCGCAAAAAAAGTTCAGGCGCGGCTGGGTGGTCGGCTGCGGTTCGCCGTCAGCGGCGGCGCCCCCCTGTCAGCCGAGATAGCAAGGCTCTTCATCGGCCTGGGAATCAACATCCAGCAAGGTTACGGTCTCACCGAGACCAGTCCGGTCATTACCGCCAACTCAATGGAGAATAATGTTCCGGCAAGCGTGGGGATCCCTATCGAAGGCGTGGAGATTCGCGTCGGCGAGCACGACGAACTGTTGACCCGAAGCCGCTGCGTCATGATGGGTTACTGGAATCAGCCGGAAGCGACCCGGGATGTCATGGAGCCGGACGGATGGCTGCACACCGGTGATCAGGTCAAGATCGAAAACGGCCATGTTTTCATCACGGGAAGGCTAAAAGACATCATCGTGATGGCCAACGGGGAGAAAGTGCCGCCGGCGGACATGGAAATGGCCATCGCCCTTGACGGTATTTTTGATCAGGTCATGGTGCTCGGTGAGGGCAGGCCCTATCTGACGGCGCTGGTGGTGCTCAATACCGATGAACTGTCCCGCCTTGCCACGGAGCTGGGCCTGGATCCGAACAGTAACGAATTACTTTCCGATGACCGCATCAATCAGGAAATCCTGAAACGTATCAACGACCAGCTGCAGGATTTCCCGGGATATGCACAGATTCGTCGTGTCGGTCTGATCAGGGAGCCATGGGACATCGATTCAGGTTTCATGACCCCCACCATGAAGCTGCGCAGGGCCAGGATCATGAATCGTTATGGTGATCTGATAGAATCCCTTTACGAAGGACACTGATTACTAAGGCCATATCCATGACCTCTCATCCCATTGAAAAGCGAAATCCCGGAGAATGGCAGCTCACTGTCAGGGTGTTGGCCATGCCTGCCGATACCAATCCCACAGGTGACGTGTTCGGTGGCTGGCTGATGTCCCAGGTAGACATTGCAGGAAGCATCCTCGCCGTGCAGGTTGCGCAGGGGCGTGTCGCCACGGTCGCCGTACACGAGTTCCAGTTTCTGAAACCTGTGCTGGTGGGAGACCTGGTAAGCTGCTATACGGAGCTGGAACATACGGGCAACACCTCTGTCCGGGTCAGGGTGGAGGTCTACGCGGAACGTGAGAGGGACCCGAGAACCGTCGAACAGGTTGCAAACGCCTCTATCACCTACGTGGCCGTAGACGACAATGCCACACCTCGCAAGCTGCCGCCGTTGACTGACCAACCCTGCATGGGGTAATGCGTTTTCGAGAAAGATTTTTTGACCCAACTCAACACGTTAACTGGTTTGATGGGCATGGATCGTGATGTAATTACCATAAAATGCAGGTTTCAGAGAATCAGATAACCAGGCACTCTTGGATTCTATAAAATAGCTCATACTGGCCGATACGCGGTGAACGCTGCTGTTTTTTCACCAACAGAAGAAGATATATGTCCATATCCGGAATCTACGCCGAGATCTACTCAAGGCTCGCAACCGATAAATCCTTTTTTCCCTCTTTGCCGGACAGGGCCCTGCGTTTGAGGGAGTCCCTCAATAACCCGAATACCAATATTTCCGTAGCGGCCAAAATTCTTCAGACAGACCCGGCGCTGAGCGCCTTTGTCATGCGGGTAGCCAGAAGTGCACGCTTTCTCTCCAGGGTGCCGCCCGATGACCTGGAGGGCGCGGTTCGCCGAATAGGCTTGACGGGCACCTCCCAGCTGGCCACCACCTACACCTTCCGCACGGTGTTCGATTCTCCTTCAAAAAAGCTGCGGAGGCTTCTGGAGGACGCATTTCGCGAGGCGTCCAAGGTGGCGGTTATCAGCTATTTCCTGGCCGACCGTGCACCGGGATTTCAGGCGGGAAAAGCCATGCTCGGAGGCCTGCTGCAGGACATCGCCGTGCCCCCGATACTCAAGATTCTGGAGGAAAGGCCGGAGATCTTCGAAGACCCTGTCAAAAGAAACCTCGCAGTGGACCAGCTGTGCCCGCTGGTGGGCGTGTTGATCCTCAAGGAGTGGGATTTTGAGGAAGAGTTGATCGACTGTGTGCGCAGCCGCAAAAAATGGCTCCGTGACCCCCAACCCAAGCCGGACCTGTCCGATGTGGTGTTGATCGCCAGGCTGCATTCCATGTTTGGCACACCGGCGATGAAGGATTGCCCTTCCCTCACCGATGTGCCTGCTTTCAAAAAACTTCAGCTGGGCGAACTGACACCCCAGCAGAGCCTGCAGATTCTGGAAGATTCCCGGGAAGAACTGCTGCAGCTGCAGCAGCTGCTTTTCGGCAGGGCGGGCTGACTGGATAACCCCTTCCATCGAACAGCCAGGCAGCCGATGAGTCCCGAAACAATGAGAATGAATGCGCCAGGCGCGGGCAGTGCATTGCTTTGGAATACCTGTCCCGCATTCGAAATGCCGAAATTCTGTTGTCCTGCCACCCAGCTGAAATCCCTGTATTCGTTGCCTGTTCCCGTCAGTTGAAGCGATTTTCCAACTAAGGTGGCGCTGCTCTCGGAAATACCGATATCGTCGCTCAGATGACCCTTTGCGGTCCCCTCTGCGGCCGTGAAGACCCCCTCATAACTTAGAAACTGCAGCAGCGTGTTGCTATCGTCTACCAGCGCCATCCCGTCCGGGGAACCGTTCTGAATACCGGAAATATCAAAGAAAGATACCCCCATGCCCGCACCCAGATCCGGAATGGCCCCGTTAAGTAACCGCCTTTGGTATATTTTGCCATTCAGGCCGTTGTACAGCAGTACCTGCCAGCCATCTAGATCAATCCCCGCGGGTCCCGCAATCTCCACGCCCTCGCTCTGATCCCCACCGACATTGTCATAGTGCAGTTCATTGAGGAATACAGGTATGCCCTGACTGCTGAAGGGCACCACGGATAGGAGAAGAAAAAGCGCGAAAGATGGGTACGATTTGCTCGCTGGGCGGGAGCACGCCATGCCAATGTCCATTTGTCACCTCTGATGAATCCATTCAACAGGAAGCCAGATCCTAACCGAAAAGTTTCCACACTGGCAAGCACGGCTCGTGCAGATTCCCTTTTCGGTTGAAAACCGCGTTGACAGACCCATATCTACCCTGACGTGAGCGCCGCCTTTACCCATAGGCACACATTACGTACCATGCGTTTTTGCCGAAGCAAAAGACCCGCCAGTTGGAGTAACAGCACATGAGTGATACCAAGCATTGCCGTCTTCTGATCCTGGGATCCGGACCGGCCGGTTACACCGCCGCCGTTTACGGGGCCAGGGCGAATCTCAGCCCGGTGCTTATTACCGGCATGGAACAGGGCGGCCAACTCACCACTACTACGGATGTGGACAACTGGCCCGGCGACTGGGAAGGTGTTCAAGGCCCGGAATTGATGGATCGCATGCTCAAGCATGCCGAGCGATTCGAGACCGAGGTGATCTTCGACCACATCAACAAAGCGGATCTCCGGCAACACCCCTTCGTGCTGACCGGTGATTCCGGGACCTATACCTGCGATGCACTGATCATTGCCACCGGCGCGTCCGCCCAGTATCTCGGTCTGCCTTCGGAAGAGGCGTTCAAGGGCAGGGGTGTATCGGCCTGTGCCACTTGCGATGGTTTTTTCTACCGGGAGCAGAAAGTCGCTGTCATCGGCGGCGGCAATACCGCGGTTGAGGAGGCCCTCTATCTCTCGAATATTGCCTCTGAAGTCACACTGGTTCATCGTCGTGATGCGCTGCGGGCAGAAAAGATTCTGCAAAAAAAGTTGTTTGAGAAGGATAATGTGCGCATCGCCTGGGACAGTGTCCTGGAAGAGGTACTGGGGGACGACAGCGGGGTCACCGGTATGCGTATCCGCAACGTGAAAAACGATGACACCACAGATTACGAACTGCAGGGTGTCTTCATAGCGGTGGGGCACAAACCCAATACGGGGCTATTCGAGGGGCAGCTTGATATGTCACAGGGCTACCTGCGGGTGCAGGGCGGCACGGACGGGGAAGCCACGAAAACCAGCATTGACGGCGTGTTCGCGGCAGGTGACGTCATGGATCATGTCTATCGTCAGGCAATAACCTCAGCCGGTGCCGGCTGCATGGCTGCGCTGGACGCAGAGCGCTACCTGGAATCCGTCGAGTCCGGCGGCACTTGAGGCGCCAGAGAGACTCCGGCTTGAGCGTCCAGACTGCGAGTTTGGCGGGCTAATCCAGATCTGCCATCCGCTCCAGTATGTAATGGCTGATTAGCAGTTCGCGAAACCGGTTCACCTCGAAAAACTGAACGCCGAACTTGTACCTGGCCCGGGTTCTTTTCGATGCCGTGGTCTTTACGCCCGTGACATTCCTGATGATTGCCATCAACATCACGTTTTCTTCCAGGTTCCGCACCGTGAGATTGAACTTGAGCTCTATCCTTTCACCTGACTGACCCAGGTCGTTCATACTGTCAAAACAGGCGCCCGTGGTGCTCAAGTCTCTTATCATCACCGGTTGCCAGTTGCCCCCAAAATCCGGCTTATCTTTGGATTTTGCCAGGGCCGGGACACTCGTCCGTATCCTTCCCGCATTTCGAACGGTAGCCCTTTCCCAATCGTGGGGATACTCCAGGTGCAGATAAGGGTAAGGGCGGGAGACGGTGTGAATCACCGTGGAGACAAAACCCAGGGCATTTCGCTCGTCAAGCATACGCACGGTAAAACGCTGGCCCTCACGCATGAAGAGGACCTTTCCCTTGACCTCCGGAGCGGTCACTATGAGGCTCTCTCCCTGCAGATAGCCGATCACCTTAACGGTATATCGCTCATCAACCCCACCTATCGTACGTTGCAGAAACAGTTTCTCCCCTACTCTCAGCCTAAGATGGTCTTCGGTCATCTGTTTCTCACATCAGGGTATAAGGGGATAGCTTGGGTCTTCATGGTCAAGGCCGGCCGTTAACTGTAATATTTTCCCGACATGTTATATCTGTTGGACCCGGATAATCCAGATGCACCGTTTCCGCCGGTGGACCAGGCTGAAATAGAGCCCAACGGTCTGCTGGCCGTCGGTGGCGATCTGTGCCCTGAACGCCTGCTCAATGCCTATCGTGCAGGGATATTTCCGTGGTTTTCAGACGACCAGCCCATTCTCTGGTGGAGTCCCGATCCCAGAACCGTACTCTATCCCGAGAGCCTGGTCATCTCCAGAAGCCTACGCAAGACACAGCGAAACAAGCCTTTTCGGATCACTTTCGACCAGGATTTTCTGGGGGTTGTAGATGCCTGCTCCCAACCTCGTGGAACAGAAAACGGGACCTGGATTACCCGGCAGATGATAGAGGCCTATGCCCGTCTGCACCAGCTTGGACACGCACATTCCGTGGAGGTCTGGCTGGAGGACACCCTGGTAGGCGGACTCTACGGCGTCGCCATCGGACAGGTGTTTTTCGGGGAATCCATGTTCAGCCGTGAAAGAGATGCCTCGAAATGTGGCCTGGTTCACCTTGTCAGACAACTTCTTGAATGGGAATTCAGGATGATCGACTGCCAGGTGTATTCCAGCCATTTGATATCCCTCGGAGCCGAAGAGATAAGCCGTTCTCTGTTCTGCAAAGAATTGAAGCAATGGTGTGGCTTCGATCGTTGGGGCTTACCCATGGGCCATGGGTGATGAATACCCCCGGCACAGTACAGCTCCAGCTTTATCTTTCCGCTCCGCAGACCTGTTCCTATCTCGCCGGGAGGGAATCGCGCACCCTGTTTCCGCCCCCCCAGGTCCCGATGAATCCGGCGCTATACAATGCGCTGGCAGACCTGGGGTTTCGTCGCAGCGGAGGCATGGTCTACCGCCATGAATGTGATTCGTGCAGCGCCTGCACCCCGATAAGAGTGCCGGTCGATCAATTTCTTCCCAGGCGTATTCAGCGGCGGGTATGGAAAAAGAATCGCGGACTAAGCGTCGAAATGAAGCCCGCTGGCTTTGATATCGAGCAGTTCGAGCTCTACGGCAGATACCTGCAACATCGCCATCCGGACAGCGATATGGCCAACGTATCCGAGGCCCGGTATCTGGATTTTCTCGTCTGCGACTGGTGTGATACGCATTTCTATGAGTTCCGGCTCGATACCGAGTTGGTGGCCGTCGCCGTCACGGACCGGCTTCCCACCGGATTGTCGGCCGTTTACACCTTTTTCGATCCCCGGCGGTCGGCCATGAGTCCGGGGACCTATGCCATACTCTGGCAGATCCGGGAAGCAAAGCGACTCGGCCTTCGCTGGCTGTATCTGGGTTTCTGGATAGCCGGCTCGCCAAAGATGGCTTACAAATCCCAGTTCCGCCCCCTGCAGGCATACAGGGACGGGGCCTGGAAGGAATTCAGTATCGAGGATTCCCTGACTGAGGAGGACGCGGGATAGCCGGAAAAAGGCGCTGCCATTTCCAATCAGGTTGCCTTGACTCCGATTTTGACGATAATGTCTGCCCAGATCCGGGAGATCGCTGTGATATACTCCCGTTCCGATCAGACGTAACAAGAAGTGGAACAGGAAACTGCATGGCCAAAGAAGATTTTATCGAAATGGAGGGAACGGTGGTGGAAACCCTTCCCAACACCATGTTCCGGGTGGAACTGGAGAACGGCCACGTGGTGACGGCCCACATCTCGGGCAAAATGCGCAAGCATTACATACGTATTCTCACCGGTGACAAGGTCACGGTACAGCTCACCCCGTACGATCTGAGCAAGGGCCGCATCACCTATCGGGCCCGTTGATCAAGCGCTTGCACCGTTCCCTCAGTGGACGGTGCCCGCCTCGAATTCGAACGTGAGTTCGCCGCTCAGGACTCCGATCACCACCACACCGCCCCCGCCGGACAAACGGCCGAACAGCAGCTCTTCCGCCAGCGGCTTCTTTATCTTTTCCTGAATGACCCGGGCCATGGGCCTCGCACCCATTTTTTCATCGTAGCCGTGTTCCACCAGCCAGTCCTTGGCTTCCGGTTCTATGACCAGGGTCACCTTCTTCTCCAACAGCTGTCCCTCAAGCTCGAAAATGAACTTGTCCACCACGTGACGGATGACCTCCGGCGGCAAAGAATTGAACTGGATAATCGCGTCCAGGCGGTTGCGGAACTCCGGAGAGAACATCTTCTTTATGGCTTCAAGACCGTCACTTGAGTGATCCTGGGACGTAAAGCCGATGGAAGGCCTGTTCATCAACTCCGCCCCGGCATTGGTGGTCATGACAATGACCACATTGCGAAAGTCCGCCTTTCTGCCGTTGTTGTCGGTCAGGGTCCCGTGATCCATCACCTGCAGCAGCAGGTTGAACACATCCGGGTGGGCTTTCTCGATCTCGTCGAGCAAAAGCACCGAGTGAGGATGCTTGTTGATCTCCTCGGTGAGGAGTCCGCCCTGGTCGAATCCGACGTAGCCGGGAGGCGCGCCGATGAGTCGGGAAACTGTATGGCGTTCCATGTACTCGGACATGTCGAATCGGATCAGTTCGACCCCCAGGCTGTGGGCCAGTTGACGGGTCACCTCCGTCTTGCCCACCCCGGTCGGGCCCGCAAAAAGGAACGCACCAACCGGCTTCTCCCCCGTGGAGAGACCGGATCGGCTCATTCGGATGGATGCGGTTAACGCTTCTATCGCCTTATCCTGGCCGAAAACCACCAGTTTCAGGTCACGGTCCAGTTTACGCAGTGCTTCCGTATCGGAAACCGAAACACTCTTGGGTGGGATCCTGGCCATACCGGCCACGATGTTTTCGATGTCGGTCAGGGTGACGGTCTTTTTCCGCTTTGACGGGGGCATCAGCTGTATTCTGGCGCCCGCTTCATCTATGACGTCTATTGCCTTGTCCGGGAGGTGTCTGTCGTTGATGTAACGGTCCGAAAGCTCCACCGCCCCGCGTAGCGCCTTGAGAGCATACTTGACCTTGTGATGCTCCTCGAAGCGGGATTTCAGACCCTTGAGTATCTCCACCGTCTCCGCCACCGTGGGTTCGGTGATATCGATTTTCTGGAAACGGCGTGCCAGTGCCCTGTCTTTTTCGAACACCCCCCGGAACTCCTGGTAGGTGGTGGAACCGATACAACGCAGCTCTCCCGAGGCCAATACTGGCTTTATCAGGTTCGAGGCATCCATGACACCTCCGGAAGCCGCACCCGCGCCGATGACCGTGTGGATCTCGTCGATAAACAGGATCGCTTCAGGCTGTTTATTCAACTGTGCCAGCACACTTTTCAGACGTTTCTCGAAATCGCCGCGATACTTGGTGCCCGCGACCAGCCCGCCCAGGTCCAGTGCATAGATAACACACCCCTTGAGTACGTCGGGTACGTCATCTTCCACGATATTCTTTGCCAGACCCTCAGCAATGGCGGTCTTGCCTACACCCGCCTCCCCGACCAGCAACGGGTTGTTCTTGCGTCTCCGGCAGAGGGTTTGAATGGTCCGCTCCACCTCGAGCTTGCGGCCGATCAGGGGATCTATTTTTCCCTGCCGTGCCTGTTCGTTGAGATTGGTGGCATAGATCTCAAGGGGGTTCTTCTCCGGCGCTTTGACCTCCTGCGCCTGCTCGTCCATGGAGACTCCGTCACCACCGGACTGTTTGGAATCCCCATGAACCTGGGAGATTCCGTGAGAGATATAGTTGATCACGTCCAGCCGGGCAATATCCTGCTGATGCAGCAAAAACAGGGCATGAGACTCCTGTTCGCTGAATATGGCAACCAGTACGTTGGCCCCGGTCACCTCATTCTGGCCCGACGACTGTACGTGGAAAACCGCCCGCTGCAATACCCGTTGGAACCCGAGCGTCGGTTGAGTCTCGGAACCGGTATCCTCGGGCAGAAGCGGGGTGTTTTCGTCAATGAAGAGCTCGGTATCCCGCCGAAGGCGTTCCATGTCCGCACCGCAGGCCTTGAGGACCTTTGCCGCCGTGGGATTGTCAATCAACGCCAGCAGCAGATGCTCGACGGTCATGAATTCGTGCTTACGGTCGCGCGCCTTCTTGAAGGCAAGATTTAGGGTGAATTCAAGCTCTTTACTTAGCATTGACATGACATAACCTGCATAACCTGTTGGTCAACCATGGTCCCCTCCCTTCAGGCTTCTTCCATGGTGCAAAGAAGCGGGTGCTGGTTGGCACGGGAGTAATCGTTCACCTGGGCCACCTTGGTTTCCGCTATCTCCCGTGTGAAGACTCCGCAGACTCCCACCCCCCGGGTGTGCACATGCAGCATGACCTGGGTGGCCTTCTCCCGGTCCATCCTGAAGAACGACTCCAGCACCATCACCACGAACTCCATCGGAGTGTAGTCGTCGTTGAGGAGTAACACTTTGTACATGGGAGGGGGTTTAAGCTTGGGCTTCTCCTCCTGTACGATCACACCGTCTTCGTGGTCGGTTGTCCTTTTCTCACTCATAGGCCTGCAACTCTGATCCAACCCCTTAGGTGGGAATAGTAGCCGAAAAGTTCAAGTGTGCGCATCGTTTCATTCGAACCAAGCCAAGGTACAACCGATCATGAGTTGCCGGGGAATCAAGCCATGCCGCGCCGATTTCCAGATAATATAACAGTTCTCATTATCATGATTTCCATCATGACGCTGTGGGGATAAATCAGCCAAAAGCAAACCCATCTTCGACACCGCCCGTTATGCCAAACCCCACAACTTCGATAACGATAACCCGGGGATGCGGCAAAATACCGGCTAATCCCAAATTTGACCATTCAGCGTGGATAGCTATACTCTATTCTGTGGGGTTATATCCAATATTAATAAAAGTCTTTTATTGGCCCCATGGAGTGGCAGTGTATTCCCGTGGTCTTCCGGCATTCAGACACCATTGCCCACCAGGACTACAGTCAGTTAAGGGAATGCGGAAGTAATCGAGACAGATGTATAGGAGGAGTATGAGTTATGGCTACAGGCACCGTTAAATGGTTCAACAACGCCAAAGGGTACGGCTTTCTGACACCCGATGAGGGCGATCAGGATATTTTCATTCACTTTTCTGCAATTGCCATGGACGGATACAAAACCTTGAAAGAAGGTCAGAAGGTTGAGTTTGAGCTGGAGGAGGGTCCGAAAGGACTACATGCCGCCAATTTACAAACGGTGTCCTGAACCCTTCAAGTGGTAACAGGACTGAGAAACCCGCCACCCCAATGGCGGGTTTTTTACGCCTGCAGAAAACCCCTAACCGACCCCCCATGTAGCGCCGAATTCATTCGGCCAGCAGCAGAATTGGTCGAATGAATTCGACCCTATAGCTTTGTTTGTTTTTGAAAATATGCACAGTGCCCTCTGATGCAGCACTCCCTGCATCTGGGCTTTTTGGTACAGATGTTTTTCCCGTGCCTTACGATCAGGGCATGGTATTCGTTG
>JAHEHQ010000048.1 GCA_024644505.1 Gammaproteobacteria bacterium | reverse complement strand
GAAATCCTTGTCGGGCTCCACACCCAGCAGCAGATAGCCCTTGCGCGGCGCCGACAGCATCGCCGAGGCATCCGCGCCCTTCCCCGGTATTGCCCCGACCAGTCTCGCGCCCAGACTGTTGGCCGCCTCGGGCAGATAACCGAGTACAGCACCTGTGTCCTTGGCAATGCGCGAGGCCAGGGACCGGATAAGCGAGTAGTCGGGATGAGCCACCGCCAGGTTGCCCAGCAGAACGGTGGACCGGTCGGCGGACTTCAGCCTCTCCGCTGCCTGTTTATGGGCGTCGGTTACCTGGGCCTTGTTCATGGGTTTGCCTTTCAGGCCAAGGGCCTTGGCCACGGCGGCCAGTTCGTCGATCATACCCGCCGGTGAGACCACCAGCTGATCCGCGGGGTAGTTGAGTTCCAATGCCATGGGATTGACGAAACCCACCCAGGCGCCGGCCATCGCGGCCTTGCGCAGGCGGTGACCGAGAATCGGCTGTTCCTTGCGGACATTGGAGCCCACCAGAAGAGCAGCTTCGAGTTTTTCGAGATCCGCAATCGACTGGCCCAGCCAGGGAACCCCCTCCTCACCGCGAAAATCCGTCTGGCGCAGCCTGAAATCGATATTGTCGCTGCCCAGTCCCCGCATCAGTTTCTGGGCCAGGTACAGCTCTTCCAGGGTTGCCGCGGGCGAAACCAGGGCGCCCAGACGGTCTCCGCTGGTACTCCTGGCCGATTTCAGGCCGTTGGCTGCAAATTCCAGGGCCTCTTCCCACTCGGCCTCACGCCAGCTGCCGTTTTTCCTGATCAGGGGTGTGGTCAGCCGGTCATCGCTGTAGAGCCCCTGATAGCTGAAGCGATCCCTGTCCGAGATCCAGCATTCGTTGATCGATTCGTTGTCCCTCGGGTGTACCCGCATCACCTGGTTACCCCGGATGTGCAGATGCAGATTCGATCCCACCGAATCATGGGGTGCGACGGCGTCCCGCTGCACCAGTTCCCAGGCGCGGGCCTGGTAAAGATTGGGCTTGGAGAGCAGGGAACCCACCGGGCAGATATCTATGATGTTGCCGGAGAGTTCCGAGTCCACGCTCTTTTCAATGTAAGTGCCGATCTCCATATGCTCGCCCCGGCCGGTCGCGCCCAGTTCGCGGATTCCGGCGATCTCGGCACCGAAGCGCACGCAACGGGTGCAGTGTATGCAGCGGGTGAAATCGGTGGCGATCAGGGGGCCGATGTCCCGGTCCGGCACCACCCGTTTTCCCTCTACGTAACGCGACACGTCGCTGCCGTAACCCACGGCAACGTCCTGCAGTTCGCACTCCCCGCCCTGATCGCAGATCGGGCAGTCCAGCGGGTGATTGATCAGCAGAAATTCCATGGTGCCCTTCTGGGCGGCCAGGGCCAGCGGAGAACGGGTGGACACCTGCATGCCGTTGTTGACGGGCGTGGCGCAGGCGGGCACCGGCTTGGGCACCTTGGCGACCTCCACCAGGCACATGCGGCAGTTGGCGGCGATGGAGAGTTTCTTGTGGTAACAGAAACGCGGAATATTGATGCCCGCCGCATCGGTCACTTCGATGAGCAGGGTCCCCGCCTTTGCCTCGATTTGCCGGCCGTCGACTTCGATCGTTACCATCTGGTCGTCAGACATCTACGTTATTCTCTAAAAACCCGTTTGAGGTGTTCCGTCAATCCACATTCCCGAGGGAAGGCCTGACGCTCTCTTGCTCCGATCAATGAGGCCGGAGATTCATGGCCGAAACCGTCAAGATCCGGTCATGCACTTTTTGTGTTCTATGTGATACTCGAACTCTTCGCGAAAATGCCGAAGCATCCCCTGGACCGGCATGGCAGCGGCATCGCCCAGGGCACAGATGGTGCGCCCGGCGATCTTGACGGTCATGTCGTCCAACAGTGCCAGGTCCTCCGGGCGGCCCTTGCCGTTTTCTATACGACTCACCACGCGATACAGCCAGCCGGTGCCTTCCCGGCAGGGCGTGCACTGGCCGCAGGACTCTTCGTGATAGAAGTAGGACATGCGCTCGAGCACCTTGACCATGCAGTTGGTGTCGTCCATCACGATGACCGCGCCGGAACCCAGCATGGATCCCGCCTTGGCGATGGAGTCGTAATCCATGTTCAGTTCCATCATCTGGTCGCCGGGTATCACGGGCGCCGAAGAACCGCCCGGGATCACCGCCTTGATCTTGCGGCCGTCTTTCATGCCCCCTGCCATCTCCAGCAGTGTGGAGAAAGGGGTGCCCATGGGGATCTCGAACACGCCGGGATTGTTGATGTTCCCCGAGATCGAAAACATCTTCGAGCCGCCGCTGTTCTCCACACCCAGTTCCTTGAACCAGCTGCCGCTTTTTTCCAGGATCACCGGAATCGAGGCCAGGGACTCGGTGTTGTTGATGATGGTGGGCCGACCGTACAGGCCAAAATGCGCCGGGAACGGCGGCTTGTAGCGCGGCTGCCCCTTCTTGCCCTCGATGGACTCCAGCAGCGCCGTCTCCTCGCCGCAGATGTACGCCCCCATACCCAGGTGGGTGTGAAGTTCGAAATCGAATCCCGAGCCGAGCAGGTTTTCTCCGAGAAACCCCGCCTTGCGGGCCTCTTCCAGGGCCGCCTCGAAGCGCTGGTACGGCTCCCAGAACTCGCCCCGGATGTAATTGTAGCCGCGGGTCGCGCCGATGGCGTAACCGGCGATGATCATGCCCTCGATCAACAGATGCGGGTGATAGCGCAGGATGTCGCGGTCCTTGAATGTCCCCGGTTCACCCTCGTCCGAGTTGCAGACCACGTACTTCTGGCCGGGCGCGTTCCTGGAGATGAAACTCCACTTGAGCCCGGTGGGAAAACCGGCGCCACCGCGGCCGCGAAGCCCCGAAGTCTTCACCTCCTCAATGATATCCGCCGGCGGAGTCTTCTCTTTGAGTATGCGTTTGAGCACCTCGTAGCCCCCGGCGTTCTGATACTGTTCCAACAACCAGGGACGGTCCTGATCAAAGTTGCGCAGGCAGACTTCGTTGGCCATGGCGTCTACTCCAGTCCTTCCAGGATGGAATCCACAAGCTCCGTTGTGAGATTCTCGTAGTATTTGGTGCCGATCTGGAACATGGGTGCACCGCCGCAGGCCCCGAGGCACTCCACTTCCTTCAGGGTGAACTTGCCGTCTCCCGTGGTTTCGCCCAGCTTGATCCCGAGTTTCTTTTCCATGTGTTCTACGATCTTGTCCGACCCGTTGATCATGCAGGAAACGTTGGTGCAGACGCAGACCTTGTGCCGGCCCACCGGCTTGAGTTCGTACATGGAGTAGAAGGTCGCCACTTCGTACACGGCGATGGGGGGCATATCCAGGTAGGCGGCCACTTGGTCCATGAGCTCCTGGGTCAGATAGCCGCCGTTGTTTTCCTGAACGATCTGCAATGCGGCCATCACGGCCGACTGCCGCCACTCTTCCGGATACTTGGCGATCCAGCGATCGATCTCCGCCCTGATTTCGGGCGTGAACAGAGACGCCTTCTGCTCCGCCGGCGTAACACTGGTCATTGGCGCATTCTTGAAACCCATCAGCGGTCGATCTCCCCAAAAACAACATCCATCGTGCCTATCACGGCAACCACGTCCGCCAGCATGTGACCCTTCACCATTTCGTCCATGGCGGACAGGTGGGCAAAGCCCGGGGCGCGAAGCTTGAGACGGTAGGGTTTATTGGCGCCGTCCGAGATGACGTAGCAGCCGAATTCACCCTTCGGAGCCTCCACGGCGGCATAGACCTCACCCGGGGGCGGACAAAAGCCCTCGGTAAAAAGTTTGAAATGGTGGATCAGGGCCTCCATGTCGTCTTTCATATCGGCCCGGTTGGGAACCGCCACCTTGTGATCGTCGGCGATGACCGGGCCCGGGTTGGCGCGCAGCCAGTCCACGCACTGTTTGACGATGCGGTTGGACTGCCTCAACTCCTCCACGCGCACCAGGTAACGGTCGTAGCAATCACCGTTCTGCCCCACCGGAATATCGAAATCGACCTTGTCGTAGGCGGCATAGGTCTGTTTCTTGCGCAGATCCCAGGCATGCCCCGAACCGCGCAGCATGGGACCGGAAAAACCCAGCTGCAGCGCCCGCTCCGTTGAAACCACGCCGATGCCGACGGTACGCTGCTTCCAGATGCGGTTGTCGGTCAGCAGGGTCTCGTATTCGTCCACCAGGCCGGGAAACCGCTCCGTGAACGCATCGATGAAATCCAGCAGTGATCCCTCGCGCGTCTCGTTCTTCCTGGCGATGTCCGCGTCGCTGCGAAACTCGTTCGGTTCGTATTTGGGCATCTCGTCGGGCAGATCCCGGTAGACGCCCCCCGGCCGGTAATAGGCCGCATGCATACGCGCGCCCGTCACTGCCTCGTAACAGTCCATCAGGTCTTCCCGTTCCCGGAAACAGTAAAGGAACATGGTCATCGCGCCGACGTCCAGCCCGTGAGTACCCAGCCACAGCAGATGGTTCAGGATCCGGGTGATCTCGTCGAACAGGGTGCGGATGTACTGGGCCCTGATCGGTACTTCGACGCCGATGAGCTTTTCGATAGCCCTGACGTAGGCGTGCTCGTTGCACATCATCGACATGTAGTCGAGACGATCCATGTAGGGGATGCTCTGGGCGTAGGGTTTGCTTTCCGCCAGCTTTTCCGTGGCACGGTGCAGCAGGCCGATGTGGGGATCGGCACGTTCGATCACTTCGCCGTCCATCTCCAGCACCAGGCGCAACACACCATGGGCGGCGGGATGCTGGGGACCGAAATTCAGGGTGTAGTTGCGGATCTCAGGCATCGGCTACGTCCTGCTCGTCGCTGTCGGGCTGCAGATAACGATTGTCCTCCCGAATCACCCTGGGCACCAGGGTGCGGGAATCGATCGTCACCGGTTCGTAGACGACCCGGTTCTTTTCCTGGTCGAAACGCAACTCGACATGCCCCTCCAGGGGGAAGTCCTTGCGGAACGGGTGGCCCGTGAAGCCGTAGTCGGTCAGGATGCGCCGCAGGTCCGAATGGCCGTTGTAAAGGATTCCATATAGATCGAAGGACTCGCGTTCGAACCAGTCCGCGCCGCGCCATACATCGACAACCGAATCCACCATGGGCTGTTCGGAATCCAGATAGACGCGCAGACGCAGTCTCAGATTGTTGGCTACGGAGAGCAGGTGATAGACGCTGGCAAAATCCGTGGGATGATCATCCCGCGCCGCCCTGCCGGCCTCGACGCCACGGCCAAAGCCGGTGCCGGATGCCGATGTGGTCACCCACTCCGACTGACCGTATCCGGAATAGTCCACGCCGCAGACGTCGATCAATTCCTTGAACATAAAATCCTCGGCATCCCGCAGCTCCATTGCCACCGGGATAAGGTGCTCCGAGGGTATCACCATCGTGACCTCCCCGAGCTGGCTTATCACTTGACAGCCCTTGTCCGAGAATCGATCCGCTAATTGTTCCGAAAGCGCAGCATGGCGCTCCCGGAAAGATGTCCTGACGCTGTCATTCATTTGTGCTTTTCTATCAACGGGCGATGGTGCATGTACGCCTTATCTTTTCCTGCAACTGCAGGACACCATAAAGAAAGGCTTCCGCGGTAGGTGGACAGCCGGGTATGTAGATATCCACCGGCAACACCCGGTCGCAACCGCGCACCACCGAGTAGGAATAGTGATAATAGCCGCCACCATTGGCGCAGGAACCCATGGAAATCACCCAGCGCGGCTCTGCCATCTGGTCATAGACCTTGCGCAGCGCCGGTGCCATTTTGTTCGTCAGCGTCCCCGCGATAATGATCACGTCGGACTGCCTGGGGCTGGGCCTGAAGATGATCCCGAAGCGATCGAGATCATACCGGGACGCACCCGCCTGCATCATCTCAACGGCGCAGCAGGCCAGACCAAAGGTCATGGGCCAGAGCGACCCCGTACGGGCCCAGTTGATGAGTTTGTCGGCGGTGGTCGTTATGACGCCTTCTTCGAGGATGCCTTCTATTCCCATTCCAGCGCCCCCTTCTTCCACTCGTAGATAAAGCCGATAACCAGAATTCCCAAGAAAACCATCATGGCGAGGAATCCCACCATACCGATCTGATCCAGCACCACGGCCCAGGGAAACAGAAAGGCGATCTCGAGATCGAAAATGATGAACAGGATTGCGACCAGGTAGAACCTGACATCGAACTTCATGCGGGCGTCTTCAAAGGCCTCGAAGCCGCATTCGTAGGGGGAGAGCTTTTCGCTGTCGGGGTGCCGGGTGCCGAGCACGAAACCCAGTCCCTCCATGACCACGCCGACGATGACGGCGACGCCGATGAACACCAAGATGGGAAGATAGTTCTCGAGCATGTCTCCTCTACCCTCTATCTCCGGGTGCTTCTCAGATCCCGGCGTGGATTTTTTATTCAGAGCAGGATTCTAGAGTGCCGGACCTACCCTGTCAACCCCCGCCATAAGCCTATTTACCTTTATTATCAGTGGGTTATCTGGTTTTTAATCGAAAGAAAAAAAGGGTATTGACCAATTTCTGGGCCATACCCTGTCAGGTGTGGTGCCGATGGCCGGATTTGAACCGGCACGGCTTGCGCCACTGCCCCCTCAAGACAGCGTGTCTACCAATTCCACCACATCGGCTACACGGGAATAACCCGGTTCTGACCGGGTGTTTTTATCTTATTCTGCAGCCTCCGGAACCCCACTCCCGGCTGCGGACGGCTGGGGTATCACCGGCACCTCGGAAGGCTGAGCGATGGGTGCCTGGGGTGTCACGGGTATCTGCACTTCGGGTGCAGCCTCTTCCACCGGAACTGATACCGAATCCATCAGGCCTTTCTGCTCGGTGACCTGCATGGCAAACCATGCCAGGGCCATGCTGGTGATAAAGAACAGGGTTGCGAGCGCTGCGGTGGCACGGCTGAGGAAGTTGGCGGCACCGGTTGCGCCGAACACCGTCCCGGACGCACCGGCCCCGAATGCCGCACCGGCATCGGCACCCTTGCCGTGCTGCATCAGCACCAGGCCCACCAGCCCGAGGGCCAGAAAAAGATGAAAAATTACCAGGATCGTCTGCATTTCGTTGTTTCTGTCAGTTCGCGGCCGTGCAGATGGCGAGAAAATCCTCTGCCTTCAAGGCCGCACCGCCTATGAGTCCACCGTCGATATCCGGCTTGGCGATCAACTCCGCCGCATTGGCCGGTTTCATGCTGCCGCCGTAGAGGATGCGAAGGCCATCCGCCACCGATGAATCCCGCACAGCCACCCGCCCCCGAATGAAGGCGTGCACATCCTGCGCCTGCTCGGGAGTGGCTGTCTTGCCGGTGCCGATGGCCCAGACGGGTTCGTAGGCGACCACACCATCGGCCAGAGACTCGACACCCTCCAGTTCGATCAATGCATCGATCTGATCGGCGATCACATCCTCGGTGATTCCCTGCTCTCTCTGCTCCAGGGTCTCTCCGACGCAAAAGATGGGCACCAGGCCCGCAGCACGGGCGGCGGCATATTTTTCTGCCACCAGCCGGTTGCCTTCACCGTGGTACTCGCGCCGCTCCGAGTGTCCGACGATGACATATTTACAACCGAAGTCCAGCAGCATTGAAGCTGCAACCTCGCCTGTATAGGCCCCGGACGCCTGGACAGAGACATCCTGGCCGCCCCAGGCCACGGTCGTGCCATCGAGCTGATTCTGCGCATCGGGAATATAGACATAGGGGGGGCAAACGGCTACTTCCGCCTGTTTTACGGCATCGATACCGCCTTTTATGCCGTCCAGAAGCGTCTTGACGCTTTCACGGCTACCGTTCATTTTCCAGTTTCCAGCAACGAGCGGTCGACGCATGTCCTTCTCCAAACTACCAAAAATCAAGCCCGGTAGTTTAGCCCTGGGGCATCGCAAAATCAAATGACAATCCGATATTTCCTGCGGCTTCCTTTAAGACGAACCGCAGAGACGCAAAGAATAAGTTTTGTTGTACTTTCTCCGCGTCTTTGCGCCTCTGCGGTTCAGATCAATACATCCATGCTGCGCGGGCGGTTAATCTTGGTAGCCTAATGCGTTGAGGAACGAAACGCGGGTAAATTCGTTTTACGTTAAACCCGTGTTTCGCAGGCTCAACACAGGCTACGATCCTACTTGTCGTTGGCCGAATGAATTCGGCCCTACAGTCAAAGCAGCCCCTGCACAACACCTGCAAGCTGCCTGGTAAGGGTCTCGACCTGATGACCGTCCTGTCCCTCGATCATGACACGGATCAGAGGCTCGGTACCCGAAGGACGCAGTAGCACACGACCCGAGGTCCCCAGTTCGGCCTCCACCTCCGAGACCGCCTTTTTCAGGGATTCAGACGCCATGATCTCGTCGGCGGTTACGCCGTTGAGTCGGACATTTTCCAGTAGCTGGGGGTACTTCTCCAGGTTGTTGGCCAGATACTTCAGACTGTTGCCCGTGCTGTGCATCTCCGCCAGAACCTGAAGCGCGGAGATGATACCGTCACCCGTGGTGGTGCGGTCCAGGCAGATGATGTGGCCGGAGGGCTCTCCACCCAATGTCCAGCCGCGTTTTTCCAGCATTTCCATGATATAGCGGTCGCCCACCATTGTCCGTTCCAACCCGATATGGATATCCCTCAGCGCATGCTCCAGGCCGAGGTTGGTCATCTGAGTGCCCACCACCGAGCCCTTGACACCCCCATTGGCCAGGCGTGAACGGGCAATGATGTAGAGAATGTCGTCACCGTCCAGTACCCCGCCGGACCCGTCAACCATCAGAAGCCGGTCGCCATCGCCGTCCAGGGCAAGCCCGCAGTCTGCACCGTGAGCGAGAACCGCCTGCTGCAGGTGCTCTATGTGGGTGGAGCCCACCCCGTCATTGATGTTCAGGCCATTCGGTTCGGCGCCGATAGCCACCACGTCGGCCCCCAATTCCTCGAGTACATGAGGCGCTATGTGGTAAGTGGCCCCGTTGGCACAGTCGACCACGATCCTCAGCCCCCGGAAGTTCATCACCCAGGGAATGGTGGATTTGCAGAATTCGATATATCGGCCCGCGGCATCATCCACACGGTAGGCCCTGCCCAGCGACTTCGATTCCACCGTAGCCAGTGGTTTTTCGAGCTGTTCCTCGATGGCCAGTTCCACCTCATCGGGCAGCTTTTTGCCATCGCCCGAAAAGAACTTTATGCCGTTGTCGTTGTGTGGATTGTGGGAAGCGCTGATGACGATACCGGCCTGTGCATGGAGCGTGCGGGTCAGATAGGCAATCCCCGGTGTGGGCATGGGCCCAAGCATCATGATATCCGTGCCGGACGCCACAAGCCCTGCCTCCAGCGCGGATTCGAACATGTAGCCGGAGATGCGGGTGTCCTTGCCGATCACCACCCGGCTGCCGGTATGCCTGCCAAGCACGCGGCCGGCGGCCCATCCCAACCTGAGCATGAACTCCGGGTTGATCTGGCCTTCACCCACGCGACCCCGGATACCGTCAGTCCCAAAATACTTTTTTGTCACTTTTTCTATCCCTTGGCTTTTTGTAGCCAGCGCAGAGCCCAGCGAAACGCGGGTTGAAATGGCCTTGGTTTGCCGCGTTTCGCTGCGCTCTACGCAGGCTGCGGCTGATTTGTACCAATAATCACCGACCGAGGACCGCGGCGGCAACCTTGAGCGCCTCCACGGCGGGCCTCACATCATGCACGCGCAGAATCGACGCTCCGCGCTCGAAAGCCATCACGGCCGCGGCAATACTCCCGTACAGGCGCTCCCGGACCGGATTGCCCCCCAGGATCATACCGATCATCGATTTCCTGGACACCCCCACCAGCAGCGGTAACCCCATATCGACAAATACCGAAAGCTCCTTTAGCAAACCCAGATTGTGCTCCAGTGTCTTGCCGAAACCAAACCCCGGATCCAGCAGCAGGCGATCCTTTGGAATACCACCCGCCACACAGGCTTCGATCCTGCTCGCCAGGAAGGCACGCACATCGGAGACGACATCCTGGTAATTGGGATTCTGTTGCATGCTGCGCGGTTCGCCCTGCATATGCATCAGACATACAGGCACCCCCGCCGAGCGGGCAGCATCCACTGCCCCCGGCGCCCGCAGCGCCATCACATCGTTGATAAACCCGGCGCCGGCCGCCACGGCTTCACACATCACGGCAGCCTTGCTGGTATCGACAGAGACGGGGATGGGGAATTCAGCGGCAATAGCGGAAACGATGGGAATAACCCGGTCCAGTTCCTGCTGTTCGGAAACGGCCATGGCACCTGGGCGGGTCGACTCCCCGCCGACATCGATAATGTCGGCGCCCTCTTCCACCATGCGCCTTGCCTGCAGCAGGGCATTGCCGGGACCTAGGAAATCACCGCCGTCGGAAAAGGAATCCGGCGTGACATTGAGGATTCCCATTACGCATGGATGCGAGAGATCCAGGTTTTTGCCCGCACAGTCGATAGCCGCCATCAGCGGCGATCTCCGATCAGTGCTGCCCCGCGGGACCTCCGATGGTGCCCTTGTCGTCCTCATCGTCCTCTTCGGGAGCGACCTCGGCATCGCCACCGCCCGAGGCCTTGGCCTCCGAGTCATCACTCCAGTCCTGGGGAGGCTTCGGCTTCCTGCCGGCCATGATGTCATCGATCTGGTCGGAATCGATGGTCTCGTATTTCATCAGGGCTTCCGCCATCAGGTGGAGCTTGTCCATGTTTTCGTCGAGTATGCTCTTTGCCCTCTCGTAGTTGGCCTCGATGAAGTAACGGACCTCTTCATCGATGGTGTGGGCTGTCTCGTCCGACACGTTCTTGTGTTGGGTGACTGAGCGTCCGAGAAATACCTCTTCCTCCTCGTCGCCGTAGGTCAGGGGCCCCAGCTTTTCCGAGAGCCCCCATTTGGTAACCATGCTTCGGGCGATCTCGGTGGCACGCTGAATGTCGTTCTGGGCACCGGTGGTTACGCTCTCCTTGCCGAAGATCAGCTCTTCTGCAAGCCGGCCGCCGAACAGGCTTGAGATCTGGCTCTGCAGACGCTCCTTGCTGAGGCTGTACCTGTCCTCTTCCGGCAGGAACATGGTCACGCCCAGGGCACGGCCGCGGGGAATGATGCTCACCTTGTAAACCGGATCGTGGGAGGGCACCAGACGGCCGACGATGGCGTGGCCCGCCTCGTGATAGGCGGTCAGGGTCTTCTCGTCCTCGCTCATCACCATGGAGCGGCGCTCCGCGCCCATCATGATCTTGTCCTTGGCCTTCTCCATGTCCTCCATGTCCACCAAGCGCTTGTTGGACCGAGCGGCGAACAGGGCTGCCTCGTTAACCAGGTTGGCCAGGTCGGCGCCGGAGAAACCCGGCGTGCCCCGGGCAATCAGCGACGGTTTTACGTCGTCCGAGGAGGCCACCTTGCGCATGTGAACTTTGAGGATTTGCTCACGGCCCCTGACGTCGGGCAGG
>JAHEHQ010000047.1 GCA_024644505.1 Gammaproteobacteria bacterium | reverse complement strand
TCCAGCGCCTCCTCCAAAAGCACCGGTCGATGCCTCCCGGTTTCGGACATCGTCAAATTGACAGCGATTCCAGTTCCGTCGGCAGCTCGAGATCCTCCAGATCGATGTTCTCGAGCCATCCGTCACGCTGCTCTGTCCAGCGCGCCTCATCCCAGAGTTCGAATTTTTTTCCTTGTCCGATCAACATCGCGTACTTTTCCAAACCTGCGAATTCACGCAATGGCGGTGGCAGCAGGATCCGCCCCTGACCATCCATCTCCACCTCTGCGGCATGGCCGACCAGAAGGCGCTGCAAGCGCCGGATGGTCTTATTGAATGAGGAAAGCTTCATCAGCTTCCCTTCAAATTTTTCCCATTCCGGGAGAGGATAGATCTGAAGACAGTGATCCGTGTCCACGGTGATGACCAACTGGGAACCACAGGACACCCTCAGCTGTTCCCGATAACGGGTTGGCACAGCCAGACGCCCCTTTGCATCCAAGTTGAGCTTGTTGACACCCCGGAACAAGGACTCCCCCTCTGATGGGTTTACCAGAAAAACCCACTTTTCCCCACTTCTCCCCATAATAGGTAGCATTTTTAGATGTTGTCAAGAAAATCTCCCACAAAATGCGGGAAAGTTCCTTTAAAGACAGGGGGTTACGCGGGGTTTCAGAGGTTTAATAGAAAAAGAACACATGCAAAAACAGCATACTAAAGCATGGACTTAAAGTGATTTCTTCAAAATGGGTGTTGTTTAGGACATGGATGAGAAATGAAGGGTAAGGCGGGAGCCGGCCTGTAAGCCGGGTTCTGTCGAGGATGGTCATTCATCTGGGATACGCGTCACCGCGCACCTCAAGCAACCTACCCGGGGACTGTGCGGACCACACATTGCGGCCGAGGCCGTCTGCCCCCCTATTTGGTCTTGCTCCGGATGGGGTTTACCCTGCCGCCGCTGTTGCCAGCGACGCGGTGCGCTCTTACCGCACCATTTCACCCTTACCCCGAACCTGTGGTGCGGGGCGGTATATTTTCTGCGGCACTTTCCGTAGGCTTGCGCCTCCCAGGCGTTACCTGGCATCCCGTCCTTCGGAGCCCGGACTTTCCTCCGCCCCGTTTTATCAACGGGACAGCGACCATCCGGCCGACTCCCTGCACCCACAATAAGACAATTGAGATAATACGGCAATCTCCAGAGTCACTGCGAAACCAACCCTCCATGCCCTATCCAGAAGCCTGCCGGGAATTGATCCAGAGGATTGGCGAATTCATTCGACCAATACCTGATCTGAATCAACCAGCTGTTGGCCGAATAAATTCGGCCCTACAACGATAATTCACCCAGCTGGCAGAATAAATTCGGGCCTACAACGGTAATTTACCCAGTTGATCAGGGGAATGGACATAAATCCGGATACCGGCAAGCCATGGCCACTACTCCGAAACCACCACTTGAATCCCCTTCATCCTCAGCGCCACAAGGATTGGAATGGCCTGTTCGGGCTTCAGCACCACCCTTTTACCGCCTTTGAATATGCTGCGCTTGTCCAGATACAACTGCTCGATCCGGATCGGGGAACCCATGCCTTTGAGCATGACGCTGATGATCTCGAGCACCGCCCAGTAGGCCGACTCTACGAAATAGATGGCATTACGGTTGGGGAAGTAGTGTACGCGGTCCATGGTCAGGTTGTAGAAGATGCGCATCTCGTCAGCGGATGCGGGCAGCTTGACCTCCCTGTGGGTGTGACACAGATGTTCAGCACATTTGGAATCCACTGGACCTATCAACTGACGCCTCCTATCCGAGCGTTGCAGCGCTTACCGGGCATAACAACTCCCCCTGGCATTTCTTCCCAAACCTGTTGTGTTAAGCTACGAAATCTATTAAAGTTACAGGTTTTTCCACGCGATTGCACCCGATTTCTGGGCAGCCTGGGCGCCGGCCGAAGCTGCCTTTTTATTTTACAGGACCAGCTCCGGCGGGTGCAGGAACTATTGGTAACCTGACATGACGGATACGTTGATGAGCACCTACAGACAGCTGCCGGTCAGATTCGTAAAAGGTGAAGGCGTCTGGTTGTGGGATACCGATGGAAAACGTTATCTGGACGCCCTGTCCGGTATTGCGGTGTGCGGGTTGGGACACGCCCACCCTGCCGTTACGGCAGCCCTTTGCCGGCAGGCGGGAGAGCTTGTACACACCTCCAACCTTTACCGGATTCCCCTGCAGGAGCAGCTGGGCGACGAACTCACCCGGATCTCCGGGATGGATCGGGTCTTCTTCGGCAACTCCGGCGCGGAGGCCAACGAAGCCGCCATCAAGCTCGCCAGGCTTTACGGTCACCGCAAGGGCATAGAGAATCCCGCTATCCTGGTGATGGAGCAGAGCTTCCACGGGCGCACCCTTGCCACCCTGTCCGCTACCGGAAACCGCAAGGTGCAGGCGGGCTTCGAACCCCTGGTGCAGGGTTTTGTGCGGGTGCCCTACGGTGATATCGAGAGCATTGAATCCGTTGCCGCCAACAGTTCGAATGTGGTTGCCGTTCTGGTGGAACCGGTGCAGGGAGAGGGGGGTATCAACATTCCTCCGGAAGACTACCTGGCCGGATTACGGGAAATCTGTGATCGCCAGGGCTGGCTCCTGATGCTCGATGAGATTCAGACGGGCATGGGCCGGAGCGGCCAGATGTTCTCCCATCAGCACAGTGGCATAGTGCCGGATGTGATGACCCTGGCCAAGGGTCTGGCAAACGGGGTCCCCATCGGTGCCTGCCTGTCCCGGGGTGAAGCCGCCACGACGCTCGGTCCGGGATCCCATGGATCGACTTTCGGCGGCAACCCCCTGTCCTGCGCCTCGGCGCTTGCCGTGATCGAGACCCTCGAAAAAGAGGACCTGCCCGCTCGCGCCGCTGCCCTGGGCGCAGGGCTCCTCTCCGGACTTGCCGATACCCTGGCGGGTACTGCAGGCGTGGAGGAGATTCGGGGCCAGGGGCTCCTGATTGGGATCGAGCTTGACCGCCCCTGCGGCGATCTGGTTTCCCTCGCCCTGGATGAGGGACTCTTGATCAACGTCACCGCCGACCGGGTGATCCGCTTGCTGCCACCCCTGATCATCACAGATGAGCAGGCAGATCTGCTCACGGAAAAACTCTCAGGTCTACTGAAAAACTTTCTGGGTCAGGGCTAAGCCCCCCAAGCACTCCGAGGCGAACAATGGATAGCTATAGCGGCGTCTCCGCCAAACATTTTCTCTCCCTTCTGGATTTGAGCCCGGCTGAACTGCGGCAGCTGATCGCGAGGGCCACCGAGCTGAAAGGGCTTCAGCACCGCGGCGAGATCCACGAGCCGCTGAAAAACCGCACCCTCGGGATGATCTTCGAGAAGGCGTCCACCCGCACCCGGGTCTCCTTCGAGGCGGGCATGACCCAGCTCGGCGGTCATGCCCTGTTTCTCAGTTCCCGGGACACGCAACTGGGGAGAGGCGAGCCCATCGAAGACAGCGCCCGGGTGCTCTCGAGAATGGTGGACTGCATCATGATCCGAACCTTCGAGCATGCCGGCCTGGAGCTGTTTGCCAAACACTCGCGGGTGCCTGTGATCAATGCCCTGACGGATCTGCTGCACCCCTGCCAGCTGCTGGCGGACATGCAGACCTATTTCGAACACCGGGGAGATATTGCCGGGGGCAGGGTGGTCTGGATCGGTGATGGCAACAACATGTGCCACTCTTACATCAATGCGGCCAGGCAGTTCGATTTCAGCCTGAATATCGCCTGCCCGGAGGGGTATGAACCGGACACCGGGATCCTCGGCGCCGCCGGAGACCGCTGCAAAGTGATTCCGGATCCGATGGCAGCAGCCGAGGGGGCAGATCTGGTGGTCACAGACGTCTGGGCCAGCATGGGACAGGAGGGGGAACAGGCCGAGCGTGAGCGGATCTTCGCCGGCTACCAGGTGAACGACGCCCTCATGGCCCGCGCCGACAAGGACGCCCTGTTCATGCACTGTCTGCCCGCCCACCGCGGCGAAGAGGTCTCCGCCTCCGTGATCGACGGCGTCCGGAGCGTGGTCTGGGACGAAGCGGAAAACCGCATGCATGCCCAGAAGGCGCTGCTCGAATTTCTGCTGACCGGGTAAATTCGTTTCCGCCCTGATTATTTGAAGCACTTGCATCTGGCGCCGTAAAAGCCCAGGATAACAGTCCCACAGCTTGAAGGGACATAAAGGCCCGCCAAATAGAGGCCTTGTCCTGAAGCTGAGTTAGTTGCACCATCACGAAACAGCAGTAAGCGCCTATGAACCCCACAGATCTCGATCCAGTACGGGAACACCTAGCCTCCCGTGTTATCGGCCAGCAGAAGCTCATCGACAGCATGCTGATCTGTCTGCTCAGCAACGGACACCTCCTGGTGGAGGGCATGCCCGGTCTGGCCAAGACCACTGCCGTAAAGGCCTTGTCGGAGGCCATCGAGGGGGATTTCCACCGGGTTCAGTTTACACCGGACCTGCTTCCCTCCGACCTGATCGGCACGGATATCTACCGCCACGAAAAGGGGGAGTTCGAGTTCCGGCCCGGCCCCCTGTTTCACAACGTCCTGCTGGCCGACGAGGTGAACCGGGCGCCTGCCAAGGTCCAGTCGGCACTGTTGGAGGCGATGGGTGAGTACCAGATCACGGTGGGTCAGAAGACCTATCATCTGCCGGAACTATTCATGGTGCTGGCCACTCAGAACCCCATAGAGCAGGAGGGGACCTATCACCTTCCGGAGGCCCAGCTCGACCGGTTTCTGATGCAGGTCTGGGTGGACTATCCCGCCAGGGACGAGGAACTGGCCATCCTGGAGCTCGACAGCCGGCAGCAGAAGAAACAACCCACCCCTCCGGCCAAGCCCCTGCCCCAGCAGCATCTGTTCGCCATTCGCAGGGATATCGCAAGCCTGTTTCTGGACCCCAAGCTGAACAGCTATATCGTGGATCTGGTCCAGGCCACCCGTAAACCCGCAGCCTATGATGAGACGCTTGCCCGCTGGTGCCGGTTCGGGGCCTCGCCCCGTGCCTCCATCGCCCTTGCCCGCTGTGCCCGCGCCCGGGCCTGGCTCGACGGAGAGGAATACGTCACACCAAACCACATCCAGCAGGTGGCGCCCGAGATACTGCGCCATCGGGTACTGCTGACGTTCGAGGCGGAGGCGGAGGGCATTACCAACGACGATTTCGTCACCCGCCTGTTGGACATGGTTGCCATACCCTAACCAGGTTACAAGCGATGGCGCTGCATCCTCGCCTGGACGACCTGCTTGAACTGAGACATCAGGCCCGAACCCTGGGCCTGGCATCCCACCATCTGGTCAATTCCAGCTTCAGCGGGCTCTATGCCTCCGTATTCCGGGGTACCGGACTGGACTTCGAGGAGGTTCGGGAGTACCGGGAGGGGGACGATGTCAGGAGTATCGAGTGGAAGGTCACCGCCCGCACCAACATCCCGCACCTGAAGGTGTTCAGGGAAGAACGCGAGCGCAGCGTGGTCCTCTGTGTAGACCAGAGCCCCCACATGAACTTCGGTACCCGCGGCACCTTCAAGTCCATACAGGCCGCCCGGGCAGCCGCATTGCTTGGCTGGGCCGCCAGCAGCCAGAACGACCGGGTGGGGGGTCTGCTGTTCGGCGACGCCGCGGACGTACCCCACCATTTCCGGCCCACCAAGGACCGACGCGCCCTCTGGCGCCTGCTCAAATCGCTGTCCCGTGTGGGGGAGCCGGGAGATGCCTCCGAAGACCACCTGTTCAGCGCCCTGCAGCAGACCGAAAGGGGGACCGCCACCGGCAGCCTGATATTCGTCATCGCCGATCTGAACCGGGAGACCGTCAGTCTGGAGACCACGCTGGGTCGGCTCTGCCAACGCCATACCGTAGTGCTGGTGCCTATCGACGACCAGGCCGACCGGGAGATCCCGGATTTGGGCCGTGCACTGTTCACGGACAGCAAGGGCAATCTGGTCGAAGTGGACACCACCGATACCAAGGGTCGTGAGACGTACCGGGAGACCTGGCATCAATACCGGCGTGCCCTCACGGGTACAGCGAACCGCCTCGGCATGCCCCTGATCCCGATCAGCACCGATCAGGATGTTCACAGTTCCCTGATGCAGGGAATGCGCCAATGCGCCCGCACGAGGATCCTGCGCTGATGGGCGGGCAACTGAGGGCAATCCACGGGCTCGATCCCATCTCCTGGTGGCCCCTGGCGACCGGGTGGTGGATCAGCGCAGCCCTGTTCATTCTGCTGGTCATGGTCCTTGGCCTCTTTGTCAGACACCTGATCAACTACCCGCCGGGCAGCTGGCGCAAGGATGCCAGGGAGGCCCTGCGCCAACTTCGCAGGGAGAGCTGGCAGCTGCCACCCAAGGAAACGGCCGCGCAACTCTCAGAACTTCTGCGCCGGATCGCCATGGCCAGATTTGGGCGCAGGGGTCTGGCCAGCCTTTCGGGAGCGGATTGGCTGGCGTGGCTGCACCAGTCCGACCCCAACGGTTTCGACTGGTTGAGACGCGGCGGCATCCTTTTGAGTCTGCCTTACGCACCGGATGACCAGACCGTCGATCAGGGGGACCTGGAGGTTCTGATAACCGCGGCCCTGCGACTGGTTGGAAACAGCAAGGAAGACATATCCCGGCGCAGGAACCGTTTCCGGATACGCAGGTTCAGGGTGTTCAAAGATGTTTGAGTTTTACTGGCCCTGGATGGCACTCCTGCTGCCCCTGCCCCTGCTGGTCAGACACTTCTGGCCCAGGTTTATCCATCCGAGGGAAGAGGAGCCCATAGAAGGGCGGCGCACCACCCTGCTGCACTCATCCACACAGCGGCTGGAAGCCAGTTTCAATTCGCGCCGGCCCCATAACGCCTTTGCCGGCAAGGGCTATCTGCTGTTGCTGTCCCTGCTGTGGATCATACTGGTCCTGGCAATGATGCGCCCCCAGTGGCTGGAACCCCGCACCGAGGTCTCCACCGAGGGTTACGACCTGATGCTGGCCGTCGACACCTCCCGATCCATGACGGCGCTGGACTTCAGCCGGAACAATCGGCCGGTCAGCAGAATGGCCGTGGTCAAGGGCGTGATGGGCAAGTTCATAGAGAACCGCGGCGGCGACCGGGTGGGGCTGGTCATCTTTGGCAACCAGGCCTTCGTCCAGTCGCCCCTGACCCTGGATCTGCAGGCGGTGCGCGGGGTCCTGAATGATGTGGTGCCCGGTATGGCGGGCAACGCCACCGCCATGGGTGATGCCATCGCCCTGAGCATCAAAAAGCTCCGGGAACGGCCCGAGGGATCGCGGGTGCTGCTGCTGGTCACCGACGGGGAAAGTACAGCCGGCCTGGTACCGCCCATGGAGGCGGCCCGTCTGGCGGCGCGGGAAGGCGTGAGGATCTACGCCATCGGTGTGGGCAGCAATAAGGAAGAGGTGATGATCCTGGGAACCGACGGTCAGTACCAGGAGGAATCCGATATCGGCATGGACGAAAATGCCCTGACCCGGATCGCCGGACTGACGGGGGGCGCCTACTTCCGGGCGACCAACACCCGGGCGCTGGAAGAGATCTACGGCCAGATCGACACCCTCGAGAAGACAGAGGCCCAGAGCCGCACCGTCATGATCCCCCGCCCGCTCTTTCAATGGCCCCTGGGCCTGGCACTGCTGGTGCTGCTGGGTATGGGCCTGTTTCCCGAGGGCAGGATGCGTATGCCGGGAGGAACCTACGGTGCCTGATGCCGGTTTTCATTTCGGCTCACCCTGGTGGCTGCTCATCCTGCTGCTGGCCTTCCCGGTAGGTGCCTGGCTCAGGCGCAGCACCATTTCGGGCAAGATCGCCCGCATCAACCGTTATGCCGATCATCACCTGCTGCCCCATCTCACCGGCAGCCGGGAACTCAGGGCCAGGGAGCGTTGGCGCCGTTTCAGCCGCTGGGCCCTGCTCTGGTCAGCGCTGGCGGTCGCCATGGCCGCTCCGCGCTGGGACTACACCGAGGTCCAGTTGTTCCGACCCGGCGCCGATCTGGTGATACTCCTGGACATCTCCCGCTCCATGGAAGTAACGGATGTGCAACCCTCCCGCCTGAGCCGTGCCAGACAGGAGATCGAGGATCTGATCAACCGGAATCGCGAGGTGCGCATAGGCCTCATTGCCTTTGCCTCCGTGGCCCACGTGGTGGCCCCGATCACGGAGGATGGCCAGACTGTCCGGAGCCTCCTGCCATCCATCTCGAGCGACCTGGTCCGGCTGCAGGGCAGCCGCCTGGGGCAGGCCCTGGAAAGGGCCCGGGTCCTGTTCGCCGGTCAGCCCAAGAAGAGCCAGCACAGCATACTGCTGATCTCGGACGGTGATTTCGCCGACAGGGATCTCGAACGCCAGGTGAAATCCATGGCGGCTGACGGCGTGCGCCTGCACGTGCTGGGCGTGGGTACCACAGAGGGGGGGCCGGTCCCCGGGCACAACACCCAGTTTCTCAAAGACAGCCGCCGGCGGACCATCGTCTCGAGGTTGGATGAGGATGGCCTCAAACAGATCGCCGAGTTGGGCGGTGGCGTCTATCTGAATGCCGACTACCGGGACGATGACACCACGACCATCCTGGAGTTGGCCGCCTCCCGGAACACTGCCCAGGCCGCCGAGGACGAACAGGTCCGGGTATGGAACGAGCGCTTCTACTGGCTGGTGATTCCCGTGCTCTTGCTGCTCCTGCCCATGTTCCGACAGCACCTCCACATGCAGACGCGGGGGCAGGAGGAATGAAGCTGAGGAACAGCATCCTGTTATGCCTCTTTCTGAGCGTTCCTGCAGCGCCGGCGCTGTCGGCCTCCCTGGCCGACTGGTTCGAAAACAGCGAACAGCGGGGCCAACGCCTGTTCGACCAGGGAAGGTTCGAGGAGTCGGCAAGCACTTTTCAGGATGACTACCGACGGGGAGTGGCCCTTTACAGTGCAGGTGATTACTTGTCCGCCGCCAAGGCGTTCGAAAAGGTCGAGCGGGAGGAGGTCCTGCAGGATGCCCGGTACAACCTCGGCAATGCCCGGTTCCAACAGGAAGATTACGAAGGTGCGATCAACGCTTACCAAGAGGTGCTCGAGCTAGAACCCGGCCACCGTGACGCCAGACACAATCAGGGATTGGCGAAGGCAATGCTGGCTCAGGTTGATCCGGAGGCACTGGAACAACTCGAGAAGGAAAAGCGGGAGAAAGAAGAAAAGAAACGGGAGGAGCAGGAAAAACAGGAAGAGCAAGAACAGGAGCAACAGGAAGAACAAGAGTCCGAGTCCGGCGAGCAGGAACAGGAACAGGAGTCCGAGTCCGGTGAGCAGGAGCAGGAACAGGAATCCGAGTCCGGCGAGCAGGAGCAGGAACAGGAGTCCGAGTCCGGCGAGCAGGAGCAGGAACAGGAGTCCGAGTCCGGAGATCAGCAGGAGGACCAGGAGTCCGAGTCCGGCGAGCAGGAGCAGGAACAGGAGTCCGAGTCCGGAGATCAGCAGGAGGACCAGGAGTCCGAGTCCGGGGAACAGGAATCGGAGCAGCAGGGCAGTAAGGAGTCTGATCAGGAATCCGAGGAGTCGGGAGAGGAGCAGGGTGAATCCTCGGAGGAAGGCTCCGAGGCGGAAGCCGACGCCGAGGGCCAGGAAGGGGAAGAGAAGGAGAGCGAAGGCGAAAAGGCGGACGAATCCATGGAGGACGAATCCGGGGAGGCCGGTGAAGATACCCAGGAGATGAAGGATTCGGGCGAGGAGTTCATGGAGACCGAGGAAGAGGAAGGCACCGGGGAAGAAGAGATGTCGGACGAGGAAAGCGGTGAAGAGATGGCCGAGGAGGGCGAGGCCGGCAGCGAGTCCGATGAGGAGATGGGGGACCGGGGCGAGGAACTGGAGAGCGAACACCAGGCAGAAGGCGGCGAAGAGGAAGAGCAGGAACAGGCCGAGGGTGAGGAAGAGGGTGAAGAGCCCGGTGATACCGAAGACGAGCAGGCAGTCGAGCTCAGTGACCGGGGCGAGGAGCCGTCCGAGGATGAAATAACCGACATGCAGGCCGGCAAAGGCCTGGAGGCGGTCGAACGCTTCGACCAGCAGAGCGAGGTACCCGAGGAAGGGGCCGGCACGACGGGCGAAGAGGCATCACCCGACAGCGAAACCGCAGGCGCCAGCACCGCTTCCCTTATCATGGAACAGTGGCTGGAACAGATCGAGGGCAATCCCGCTTATCTGCTTCGCAACAAGTTCAGGATCGAGGAGCAGCGTCTCCAGCAGAAACAGGGAGGCCCCCTGCGCGAGCCGAGACCCTGGTAAGGAATGAGACAATCGATATGACCCTGCTGAAATCATTCTCGAGTAATAAAGGACGTTGGTCCCTCGGCATCCTGTTGTGCTGTATCACAACGGCATTGCCGGCACAGCAGCGTTATCCCATGTACCCGGGATACCAGACCCCCTATGGCTATGGTCAACCAGGGCTTCAACAGCCTTACGGGCAGCCGGGTCAGCAGTCCCACCCCTATGGGCAGGCACCCGCACAGCAACAACCCTATAGTCAGCCGGGAGCGCAGCAACCCTACGGCCAACCGGCACAACAACCTTCCTACCGCTACAGACCGCCCAGGCAGCAGCAACCCTATGGTCAGCCCTACCCTTATGGCCAGCCGGGACAACAGCAGTTTCCCTATTCGCAGCCCGGTCAGCAGCAACCCTTCAGTCAACCCGCCCAACAACCGCCAAGACAGCCGTCCTCCCAACCCCGCAGGGGTCAGCAACCCTGGACTCAGCCAACCCCCGGATACGGCACACCGGCTCAAGGCTCCACGCAGGCACCGCGTCTGGAGGTCTCGGTTTCCGAATTACGACCCTATGTCCAACAGACAGTGGTGCTGTCGCTGAGGATCATCAGCGATATCAATCTGGACAGCGTGCAGCCGGAGATACCCGGTTCCGGGGGTCTCGTAATCTCCAAACTGGACGGGCCCGTTGCCCGGGCCCGGACATCCGGTGGAAAGCAGGAGATCGTCAACGAGTACCGCTATGCGGTCACACCGCTTACATCAGGCGCCATCAGCATACCCGCACTCAGGGTAAAGGGAACCCTGTCGGGGGGGCGCGGCAATCCGTTCGACATCGTCTCGCCCGCGTCGAATCTGCTGGAGGTGCAGCCGGTGGACGCGTCCGTCCAGCCCTGGTTGCCCCTGAACGGGCTGCTGATCCAGTCCTATCTGCAGGGGGCGGAATCCCCGGAAGCGGGAAAACCGCTCAGCCTGGTGATAGACATATCGGCGGTGGGTGCCACGGGTGGCCAGTTGCCGACGTTCGAAAAACTGCTTCGCAACGGCGGGGATTTCAATGTCTACCGGGAAAAATCCGAGGCTCAGGGCAAGGTCTCTACGGACGGGCAGTTTCTGCTCGGCAACCGTACCGAGACCTTCACCCTGGTGCCCAAATTCGGG